>JAGAJD010000063.1 GCA_017626275.1 Lachnospira sp. | reverse complement strand
TGGATTTACACTGTTGAATAATACATGATACCAGGGTCAAAAGGTCATACTTTTCATGCTTGCATGAAAAAGTATGACTTTGAGACCCGCAAAACATGAGAAAGTAGCCCGAATAGGGCGGATTTCGAATGTTTTTAGGATTGCGTGAGCACAAAGTGCGGAGCAATCCGTAGGTATCATGGGGGAAAAATACCTTTTGACCCCAACATCTAATACATATAATTATAAAAAAATTACACGGCGCATATTTTCGCTGTGTAATTTTTTTAATCTATTTTCTGCTGTAATTGTTCAGTAATTCCTGCTTGCAGTCATAAAGCTTCTGCGACAAGTCAACATGAACCTCCTGTGGATTTATAAGGCGTCGTGATTCGTCCCACAATGTTGACTGCTCCTTAAGGCAGTAAGTCTGTATATCCATAACGTCAGGCGATTTATAGACACATTCCCCTTTATCAAATACCTTTACCATAATCTCACGCATAGAATATTCACCCGGCTCAAGAAGTGTCTTTTTCCAAGTTTCAACAGGGTCAAACAATAAAAGCGGTGAGGTTTCATCGTAAACCTCGTCTGCCAGGGCTATTAAATCAGCTTTAATCATGCCGTTGGTGTCGTATACACGGAATACGGTTTTATTTCCCGGATTGGTGATTTTCTCGGAATTTTCCGATAACTTAATTTTAGGAATAAATTTATTGTCATCTCCCATAACTGCGGCGAGCTTATACACACCGCCAAAGGCAGGATTATCCTTTGAAGTAATAAGATTGGTGCCGACGCCCCATGAGGTAATAGCAGCACCCTGTGCCTTTAAGGAGTCTATTAAATATTCATCTAAATCACTTGAGGCAGATATTATAGCGTCACTAAAACCTGCGTCATCTAACATTTTACGTGCCTTCTTGGTTAGATATGCAAGGTCGCCTGAATCTAACCGTATACCGTAGCCGTGAAGTTCAATTCCAGCCTCACGCATTTCGGTAAAGACTCGGATTGCGTTAGGAACACCTGACCGCAGAGTGTCATAAGTATCTACAAGAAGAATACATGCATTAGGATATAGCTTGGCATATGTCTTAAATGCCGTATATTCATCATCAAAGCTCATAATCCAGCTATGTGCGTGAGTTCCCTTTACAGGAATATTAAACATTTGTCCGGCAAGAACATTGCTTGTTGCCACGCAGCCTGCAATTACGGCGGCTCTTGCACCATAGATGCCGGCATCAGGTCCTTGGGCGCGGCGCAGACCAAATTCCATAATTCCGTCACCCTTTGCTGCATAACATACTCTTGCGGCTTTTGTGGCAATAAGGCTCTGGTGGTTCACAATGTTTAAGATTGCAGTTTCAACAAGCTGCGCCTCAATAATAGGAGCAATAACCTTCACAAGCGGCTCCTTTGGAAATACAACTGTTCCCTCAGGTATGGCATAAATATCTCCCGTAAATTTAAAATTGCGTAGATACTCGAGAAAATCCTCATCAAAAATGTTAAGCCCTTTAAGATAAGCAATATCTTCATCAGAAAAATGAAGATTTTTGATATAGTCGATTACCTGTTCCAGACCGCAGGCAATGGCGTAAGCACCGTCACATGGATTTTTTCTGTAAAATGCATCAAATATAACGGTGCGATTATTTCCTGTCTTAAAGTAGCCCTGCATCATTGTCAATTCGTAAAGGTCAGTTAAAAGAGTGAGATTTCGCATAAATAATTCCTCCGTTTCGTCATAAAAGATTTAATTAAAGGACTGCCTTAGAATCCTATATGGAGTTAAGACAGTCCTTTTTATGTAAGCGTATTATTTATCTTTCTTGCTAAAGAATTTTTTAAGTCCCTTTTTCTTTGCTGGTGCTTCCGAAACAGGTCGTCCGCCTCGTACAGACTTAATTCCCGTTATATAAATTCCGCTGACTTCTGCTTTAACTTCAGCTTTGACAGGAATCTGGTCGAATACCTTCGGATCAGCCATAAGTGTCATGATTCTTGCACCGATTTTAGCCTTTACGATAGGCATTTTGCTGCCTCTTAAATACTTTGGTGTCTGGTCAAGCACCATTTTCGGCAGATTGGCGTCTTTTAGTTTCATTTTCTTCTTATCAATAATGAGCATTGACATAACCTGCTTTGCTGCATCTATCTGAGCCTGCTGTGCTTCCTGTTTCTTGCGAAGCTTGTTTCCAAAAATCATTAAAGCTATGAATACAACGAGTAAAATAGCCAATATAACTAGTAAAACTATTCCCCAAACCGGCATGTTTGTGTTCCTCCTAAAAATTATAATTACAACTAAATTTGATTATACCATAACGTGAATTATTTGCAAAGAAATATTACACGAGTGCCTGATTTTTTTCGTAGGCGGCTTCAATTACATCATGTGTGTAAGAAGCAATTTTTTTGCGCTCTTCCTTTGGAAGTTCATTGATATCAATAGGTTTTCCAAATTCTATAACAGTATGCGCAGATTTTATAAAAGGAAACTGCTTTTCAAAAATAGCATCTGTATTATTCTGAATAACAGGAATAATTTTACAGCCTGTTTTTTCGGCAAATTTGAAGCTGCCTCCGTGAAATTCCTGAACACCGCCGCCTTTGTTGCGTGTTCCCTCAGGGAAAATAAAGATTGATTTGCCGTCCTTTATATAATCAATTCCCTGTAAAATAGTCTTTAATCCCTCCTTCATGTTCTCGCGGTCAAGAAAGAGGCAGTAGAGGTTTAACATCCATCTGCGTATAAACAGAGCTTTCCACATTTCTTTTTTGGCAACAAAGCCTGTCGGTTTTTTCATATAAGTATATGAAATGACGATATCAAAAAAGCCACGGTGATTGCCAATAAAAAGTACAGGCTCATCTGTCGGAATATTTTCGGCACCGATTACGGTAGTCTTTACTCCGGCTAAAAACAGAATCCCTTTAAAAGCCCCCTGTACTATTCTTAGTGAACTGATGTCTTTTGTCTTTTTGCTGAATTTTCCGATAATCCATTCAACAGGGAGAAGAATGAGGCTTAGGATAAAAAACAAAAGCAGGAAAATCGCTACAAGTAATAAACGTATCATGATAAAATCCTTTCTATTATAAATATGTGATTTATAAATGCATAATCGGACTGTAATGTTCAGGCCGTCTGTCACGGAATAAGCCCCAGCTTAAGCGCATTTCTTTTACGCTGTCGAGGTCTGTTTCATAAAGGATAAAGCCTTGTGTATCCCTGTCAGCCTGTGCCTGAAGTGCGCCCGTCTCGTCCGTTATAAAGGAAGAGCCGTAAAAGCTTAAGGAAGATTCCTGACCGCCGTTAGCCTCTGTCGGAGTAACGGTTTCTGTTCCGATGCGGTTAGCCGCAACGAGCGGAACAATATTTGCAGCAGAATGTCCCTGCATAACCCTTCGCCAGTGAGGCATACTGTCACAGTCTAAAATCGGTTCAGAGCCGATGGCAGTAGGGTACATAAGGATTTCAGCCCCCATAAGAGCCATACAGCGTGCGCTTTCAGGAAACCACTGATCCCAGCATATTCCTACGCCAAGTTTTCCGTAAGCCGTATCCCATACCTTAAAACCTGTGTCTCCAGGCGAAAAGTAAAATTTTTCCTGATAGTAATGGTCGTCAGGAATGTGGGTTTTGCGGTAAACGCCGAGAACTTCGCCGTCAGCGTCAATTATGGCGATTGAGTTAAAAGTTGTATTGCCGCTGCGCTCAAAAAAGCTTATAGGCATTACAAGCTTTAATTCCTTACAGATTTCTTTGAAATGGCAGACTGCGGGATTTTCATCAACAGAAGTCGCCATATTATAATAATCGTAATTGCGTTCCTGACAAAAATATTTTGTCTCAAACAGTTCAGGAAGAAGAATCATCTGTGCTCCTGCGGCTGCAGCTTCACGCACAAAATGTTCAGCCTTTTTAATATTTTCCATAACGCTGCCCTCGCATGACATCTGAATGGCAGCCAGTTTGACTTTTCGCATAATAATCTCCATTCTGCCGGTTTAGCGGCATTTATTTATGAATTTAGGAATCTGCTGCGTAATACAGTGAATATTTCCGCCGCCGATTAAAATATCTCTTGCGTAAATCTGAACTATTTTGCGTTCAGGAAAAAGCTTGGCAAGCGTCATTTTTGCTTTGGCGTCGGACGCTGCATAGCTTAAGTTAAGCGGATCTGTCGCACCGGGCTTTGCAAATCCCGGCATTACAATTGCGTTGTTTGCAATATAGAAATTAACGTAGGAGGCAGCAAGGCGCTCGCCTGCAGTTCTTGTAGGTTCAAAATCCATATTGTCAAGACCTTCACATTCCTCAGCCGTTATACATACAGGTTCAGGAATATAAAGCTTGTGTACGGTAATCGGACGTCCCTTTGCGTCAGTTTCATTTGACAGAATGTCAAGGCAGTGCTTTGACATGGCATATTGCGGATCATTTTCATCATCAGTCCATGCAAGCACGACATGGCCGGGCTTTACAAAGCAGCAGATATTATCTACATGTTCGTTTGTTTCGTCCTGATAAATGCCGTATTTTAACCAGATTACCTTAGATACTCCGAGGTATTCTTTTAATTTATCGGTAATTTCCTGCTTGGAAAGCTCCGGGTTGCGGCCTTTGCTTAACAGACAGTTTTCTGTAACTATCGCAGTACCTTCTCCGTCAACATGAATAGAGCCACCCTCAAGAACAAAATCCTGTGCGTCATAAGCGTCTGCATCATATAGGTCGCAGAGCTTATTTGCCATTGCGTTATCCTTGTCCCACGGGAAGTAAAGACCGTCGGTAAGACCTCCCCATGCATTAAAATACCAGTTGATTCCACGAAGCTCTCCCTCTGCGTTGGTGACAAAGGTAGGTGCATAATCTCTTGCCCATGAGTCATTGCTTGACATTTCTACAACACGGATATGGGAAGGCAGTGCCTGCCTTGCATTATTATATTGTGAATAGCCTGCACATACAGTCACCGCTTCTGATTCCGCAATGGCAGAAGCAATTTCCACAAATGCCTTTCTTGCGGCATAAGCGCCAAACTGCCATGAATCAGACCGTTCAGGCCATATGAGAATACAGCCGTAATGCGGTGAATATTCTGCCGGCATGGAAAATCCGTCTGCGGCAGGAGTAGTATGAAGTATCTGCATAAAAAATATTCCTTTCTTAAGCTTTGTAAAGATATTTGTCTGCGCCGCCTGAATAGTGAATTGAACCGTTATCTGTGACAAATACTGCCTCGATATCGGGGAGCGATTCAATAAGTGCCATTCCTTCATCAAGCCCAAGTGCAAAGCATGTGGTGCTCAGACAGTCGCCGTCAACGGAACTGCGTGAAAGAATTGTAACGCTTGTCAGTGCATTTTCATAAGGATATCCTGTTTTCGGATTTAAAATATGGTGGTAAAATGTGTCGCCATCATAAAAATACCGCTCATAAGTACCGGAGGATACCGCCGAAATGTCATTGAGCTTAAGCGTCACAAGAACCTCATTAGTCTGTGTAAAAGGTTTTTTCACTCCGATTACAAAGTCATTCGAAGAACTTTTGCCGCCAACGCACAATACGTTGCCTCCGAGATTGATAACTGCACTGGTAACATTATTTGTCAGCAGATAATCCTTTATGCGGTCTGCAATGTAACCTTTTGCGATAGCACCCAGATCTAATATAGTGTTTTCAGGCATTTCTATGTGATAAGTTCCATCAGCATTTTTAGCAAGAGACACATTTTTATAGTCTACATATTTAAGGGCTTCAATAATTTCCGCTGAATCAGGGACAACAGGCTTGTCTGCCGTAAAATCCCATAATCGTGAGACACTTCCGATGGTAATATCAAAAGCACCATTGGACAATCTGCTGTAATCAAGTCCGTATTGAATCAGTAATCCAAGTTCTTCAGGAATTTCCGTAATTTCACCTGAATTTACCTTATACAGCGTGCTTTCAGTTAATGTGCGTGAAAACAGTTTTTCATAAGTGTCGCATAAATTAAGTGCTTCCTGCAGTACTGATTTGGAGACATTTGTATACGAATCAATGCGGACGTAGGTATTCAGTTTGTAGCCTGTCACAGTGATTGGCTCGGAAAGTGCCGCATTAGAGCAGCCAATGCCTCCAAGCATGGAGAAAATAAGCAAAAACACAAAGACAGGCTTTATGGTTTTTATAAAAGATTTTTTTCTCATTATCATAACAAAGTGATTATAACGAAATTTTTATATAAAATCCATAAAATTTAAAAAGAAATCAATTAGAATAGTGAAAAAAATGTGAAACGCCTTTTTTTTTGCGGAGAAATGTGCTATAACAATATAGTCGCGCAATATTTGATAAATAATGAAAGGAAATAGTTATGAGAAAAAAATTATTTAGTGTGATGCTTGCCGCAACACTTATGGCTTCATTGACAGCCTGCGGTGGTAAGAAACAGGAAACTACTACGACAGGTTCAACTTCCAATAAAGAAATTACAGCAGAGGAGTATGCAGGTACAATTACTTCTAATGCGGAGGTGTATAAGCAGTATTTAACTCTGCCTGAGTACAAGGGCATACAGGTAACTGTTGACAGAACGACACTTGAGGTAACTGATGATGATGTAGAAAGCTATGTTTCAAATCTGTTGTCCCAGTATGCGGATACGGAGACTATTACAGAGGGTGTAACTGCTGTTGGAGATACAATTACATTGGATTACAGTGGTAAGCTTAACGGAGAAGCATTTTCAGGTGGAACAGCTACGGACGCATCTTATACAGTAGGTTCAGGAAAGTTTATATCTGATCTTGATAAAGGACTTGCAGGTCTTACTTTAGGACAGAAGTATGATATTCCATG
>JAGAJD010000062.1 GCA_017626275.1 Lachnospira sp. | reverse complement strand
CATCCTCCTGCTTTTTATTAGGTGCAATGCGCCCCGTAAACAGAAGATTTGTCCAGCCGTCACCGCCGTATTTTGCAATAACCGCTTCATTTGGCTTCTTCTCATAGTCCTCAAAAGGAATGAGTATCGGCAGCACGTCAATCGGACATTTAAATCCCATGTCTCTTAAATTCTGCTTATTGTATTCTGAGACAGCAATGCAGTAATCCACCTTATCGGCAAGAGCCCTGACTTCCTCATAACCCTTCTTACAGATGCGGTACGATGCATCATTGTAGCCCTCAAAAAATTCAGGAGGCGTTATGTTATGATAGATTATAACCTTGCGGCATTTGAATTTATCAAAGTCACGGCTGATTTTACTGCCTGTCGAGAGATGATAAATAATAATATCGTTCTTATCAACCCTGCCGAATTTTGAATAATTCTTTGCCGTTCCCTTCGGTATTCGTGAGTCAATATTCTCAGCAAAAATTGCTGTTTTATAACCCATTTTTTTAATTATCTCCTGAAGGGCAAGTGTGTCATTGCTGACTGCATCACCAAATGAAATTGTCGCTAAAAGCTGATATACAACCACGGATTAATTTTTCTCCTTTAACATTTCTTCCAGTGCTATACAGCGTTTCTTACAGTCATAGAGCTCTCTTTCAAGCTCTGATATTCTCTCGTCATCCTCGGCAAATTTATTGAGTGCCTGTGCAAACAGATTGGTGGCCTCCTCGTTAAATTTATTCTGGTCGTCAACAATCGGCTCAACATAAAATGCGACAAGTCTTCTGCATATTTTCTTAAAAAATGTAACCAACGGACCAACTCCCGGACGGTCAGATTCCACATCACGGTATGACAAAACCATGCGGTCCTGCGCCATTTTCTCAAGTTCCTCCTTGTACGCCTGCATATTATAAGGCGTTGCAACTGAGGAGAGAATTATGTCGCTGAACTGAATTTCCTCATCCTTATAGCCCTTGTTGCGAATCTCTTCGCGTATTTCCGCCATAATGTCTTCAATGTTAATATTTTCCATAGCCATAAGCCTCCTATAAATTCAGTGTCCATTCATGAGGAATTCTTACCACTCCGACATCCGAAACCTTTGAAACAACTTCAAACCTGAGTGCTTCCTTGTAGTAATCAACCGGATTTCCCTCTCCGTACTCAATCGTAACATCAATCCAGTATTCTCCCGGAATCAGCATGAGTTCTTTCAAATCAACCTCATAACTTCCGTCTCTTTCTATATCAAAATTATCCTTGTGGTCAATTCTTGTATTAGTTCCATAACACCACAAACCGTCACTTCTGAATATTCCGAATCCAAACACGGCATCCGTAACCTTCTTGTGACATTCATAGTGCAGGTCAAGCTTCATCGCCTCTCCGGTTCTGAAGGTCTTCTGCTCATTGCCGTTTCCGTCAAGCAGCTTGATATCGGTAAACTTGCAATCCATTGAGCCATAGCGCTTTTTCTTCTTTGCAGCCTCGCTTCCTTCGGCCTCCCTGCGCGTTTTTTCTCTCTCAGCAAGCTCCATTCGCTCTGTATTCATGTAATCCAGATATTCCAGATGAACATCCTTCGGAACCCCCTCCATCTGGATTTTGCCATCCTTTATCCAGATTGAGCGGTCGCAAATCTGCTCAATCTGTCCGAGTGAATGTGAGACAATTACAATAGTTGTTCCCTCTGCCTTGATTTCTCTCAGTTTATTGAAACATTTCGCCTGGAAATTGGCATCACCCACAGCAAGTATCTCATCTATCAGAAGTATGTCCGCATTTACATTAATTGCAACAGAAAATGCAAGACGCATATACATACCTGATGAGTATGTACGGACGGGATTGTCAATAAATTTCTCAAGCTCCGAAAATGCAATTATATCATCAAGCCTTGCGTCTATTTCCCTCTTTGTAAGTCCGAATATTGCTGCATTGGTATAGATATTCTCACGCCCGCTCATATCCGGATGGAAACCTGCACCAAGCTCGATAAGACTTGATACTCTTCCGCACATTTCTATTGTACCCGAGTTAGGATAAATAATCTTTGTAAGAAGCTTTAACGTTGTACTCTTTCCGCATCCGTTCTTACCGACAAGACCAACTGCCTCACCCTTTTTAATGGAAAACGAAATATTGTCCAATACCAGCCTGTTTTCATAGGCATTGCGTTTTCTGAAAAGCACACGTTCTTTAAGCTGGCTGCCTTTGTCGTAATATACCTTGAAGTGCTTTGATACATTTCTCACTTCAATTGCATTGTTTTCATCAATCATTGTTTAAAATTCCTCCGCAAAGCCTTTCTCAAGCTTATTAAACACTATTATTCCCAATACAAGCACTATGACTCCAAGCACAAATGCCGAGAGAAGTGTATTAAGCTCAGGAAATGTCTTGTAATAAAGAACAGACCTGTATGCCTCAATAACAGGTGTCATTGGATTCAGATTCCACAGTGGAAGAAGCTCTTCCGGAACACGCTCGGATGAATACATAACCGGAGTAACATACTGCCATGCCATTGCAATAATTCCGAGTATGTACTGCAAATCCCTGAAATAAACGGTAAGTGCCGATGTAAGCAACGCGATTCCAAGACAGATAATATACTCAACAATCATAATTACAGGCAGCGCCAGACACGCATACAGGTTCACTCCCCAGCCGGACACAAGCAGCACCGCAAATATTACAACAAAGCAGAACAGCATATTCACAAAGTTACTTGTAGTGTCCGCAATAGGCATTACTTCCCTGGGGAAATATATTTTTTTGACCATGTCCTTCTGATTCAGGATACTGATTGACCCGCTTGTGAGCGCTGATGAAAAAAACATCCACGGAATAAGCGCAACAAAAAGGAACAGGTAGTATTTTTCGATATTCTGACGCATAATAATCGAGAATACGAGTGTGTAAACGCATAACTGCAGCAACGGGTTGACAAAAGTCCACATAAACCCGAGGACGGAGCCCTTATAGCGTCCCCTAAGATCTTTCTTTACAAGGCTGAATATCATCTGCCTGTATGCATAAATTTCCTTAAATTCTTTAATCATAATTTCTTTCGGATGTCCTTCACCCGCTCCTTCACAATCCTTGTTGAGCGTTCCATGTTAAGCTTCTCTGCAACATAACGCTCTGCATTTTCTGCGATGCTTTCGTAAAACTCCCTGTCCTCGTACAGCCTTTTCATAAATCCGGCAGCCTGAGTGACATCTGCATCTGCCCAGTGATATCCTTTTTTGTACGGTGGTATGTCTTTCT
>JAGAJD010000061.1 GCA_017626275.1 Lachnospira sp. | reverse complement strand
GCGTCCGATTATCAACAACGAAAAAATTAATCCAAGAGACGTACATGAAAAGCAGCTATGTCAGGTGCTGTGTGCTTACCGCATTTTTCTTCCGTTTGCAGGAATTACCGTTTCTTCAAGAGAATCGGCGTCCTTTAGAAACGGCATTATAAAAATCGCCTGCACAAAGGTTTCCGCCGGAGTAAGTACAGGAATCGGTGACCATAAAGCCAAATATGACGGCTCGCAGGAAGCAGACTGTGGTGATGAACAATTTGAGATTGCCGACAGCCGCAGCTTACAGCAGATGTATGACGACATCAAAAAACAAGGTCTGTGGCCTGTATTAAATGACTACCTCTATGTGTAGAAAAAATACTAATGAAAATGAGCAGGGATTTATGTACATAGTCCCCGCTCATTTTCACACATTTTCATTTTCTTCTTCCTCTGTCTTTTCCGGAAGTTCCTGATAATCGTCTGTCTCCTTAAATTCCTTGTAGACATCTGTATAGGCAGCATAAAGCACCTCACGCATCGGATCATCTTCACTTACACGCATCATTGCTTCCTGATAAACTTCCTCTACCTCCTGCTTTGAATGGCAATTCTTAATTCTCTCCTCAAAGGCTTTTCTCTGTATCTGAACACGCAATACCTGCGGATACAGCGCCGGATAATTAATACGGATATATCGAAGTTCTTCCGGTGTAAGCTCCTTGCCTGAATAAACCTTTGCCATAACCGTCCTGTCATACTCCTCTTTCTCTGCCTCAGACATTCCCGAAGTAGGATCCATCAATTCTTTAATTCTTTCAGTAATCTCCTGCGCACATTGATATGCATACTGCTGAAGCTGCAATCCTGCAACTGCCTTTGCACTCTCTGCGTCTGTATAAAGCTTTGACACATTATGACCCCCGGACAAATTCCAAGATACAATCCCCGTACGACTGTTTTTGTCCGCATTATTACAGCGTGTTACCGCAATTCTTCCTTTAGACTTTAGAATACTCAACTGCACTGCTTCCATTTATACTAATCTCCATTCCGGAAACGCAATTCGAGGAAAATAACCGTTCCCTTATATCTTTTCTATATATCGGTATATATTATCTAAATCTAAAGTCAGACTGCTGCTTTTTAAAATAAAATTATTCTGCTATCATCATGTCATGCTCCAATATGTGATGAACCAGCCAATCCGTAAGAAATGTCAGAATATTCTGAATAGCTTCCTCAGAATTTTCATCAATATGTTCCAAATTAAGTTCGTCCAGCTTATCACAGAACTGAGCATGCTGCACCTTCTGAACAAACATATTTTTATAGCCTATACTTTCCATATAAGCTTCTTCATGAGCAAAATGTGTTTTCGTATAATCTCTTAATTCCTGTAATATTTCTGCTATATTGTCATATTTATCAGGAATAAACTCATTATGATACAACTCATATGCCTCATCTGCAATTTCAAAAAGTCGCTTATGCTCCTCGTCAATCTGCTCAATTCCTGTATAATATTCTTCTTTCATTTCATACATAATCTTATATCCTCCATATCAGTAATGATTACTATAATATTAATATATAATACTCCAATTTTCAGTTTCCTGCAATATAATAATTATTCTGTGCAAATGTATTTTTATATGCTATAATTTATTTAATTAATTTGTAGTGATTTTAATTAGTGATATTTATAAACAATAATTAAAAATTTTAATATGGAGGCACTTTATGAAAAAAACGCAACTTACGGACTTAGAACGCAACAATAAAACAGTTATGCTGACGCATTTTATTATTGCATTAGTAATGCTTACTTTTTGTCTTCTTCAAACTCTTTCCGGTCTTCAAAACGGATTGTTTATGTTGGTTATGACAATTTTAGGACTGCTGCCTGTCGCATTAGAATGGTTCCATTGGCGTAAAAACACTAAAACTCCAATGATTAAACGTATTGTAATCATTGGTTTTGCTGCTTTTTACACCGCTGCACTTTTTACTTCCACAAATAATATGGTATTTGTATTTGCAGTTCCGATGATTTTAGTTTTTTCTATTTTTAACGACAAACGTTCTTCCATATTAATTAATATAGGTGCGATTGCCGAAAGTCTTTTTGCAGTAATTGTCGGCTCACAAACAGGTTTATTTGGATATGCCGGCCGCGATTCTTCAATTATACAGGTAGTTTTTATGATTTTGATTGCTGTCTTTTCTATTTTAACAATCAAAACGCTCAATCAAAATATGACACAAAAGCTTGAGCATATACGCTCAATTTCACAAAACACCCAAAAAGGTATAGAAGAAATACACCTTGAGCTTAAGAAGCTTAACCAAGCCTCACAGTCTACCAAAAATGCAATGGCTGAGGTAACCTGCGGAATTGCAGACTCGGCGCAGGCTATTCAGTATGAGCTGATGCAGACAGAAGCCATTCAGAATCAAATCTGCACTGTCAATGCTTCCGCCGCACATATTTCTGATAATATGCAGCAAACGCTTAATTTTATCGAATCCGGCAACAGGGATATTACACAGCTTGTGTTACAGGTTGATTCCTCTGTCCAGACAAGCTTAAATGCCGTTGATAAACTTACAGCCTTAAATAACAATATGAAGGAAATGCAGTCCATCGTCCGTTTTATTGATAACATTTCCTCCCAGACAAATCTTTTGGCATTAAATGCTAATGTTGAAGCTGCAAGAGCCGGCGAAGCCGGAAAAGGATTTTCCGTTATCGCTTCACATATTGCCGATATGTCAAACCACACAAAGGAAGCTACTGAAAATATTACATCACTTATTGAAAATATGTCTGTTTCAATCACGGAGGTTGTAGATGTTATGCAGCAAATGATTGACGGAATTAATGAAGAGAAGGAGTGTACAACACATACCTCCGAAAGTTTTTCTTCTATCCGCAGTATTACTTATGATATTCGTGATAATATTGAAACTCTTGTGAAAAATATCAATCAACTGACAGATGCCAACCGCTCCATTGCCGACTCTGTCCAAACCGTGTCCAACGTCTCTAACGATGTATCAAAACGTGCCTCAGAGACAATGGCTTACGAACAGGATAACGCCAAAACAGTTGACAATATTGCTTCAATGATGAATGAATTGCTTGAAATTACCAGTGCAGATGCGTATTAAATTTCTAGTAACATATCTTTAAATGTAGTATAGCGGCAAAAAGAGACTAATGCAAATCGGGTTAGTCTCTTTTTGCTGCTGTGTTCACAGCTTGTCTTCTCTACTCTGCTCCTCAACATTTTCCGGTTTTTTCAAATACATATATAACGTAAGAAATCACAAATGTCACTATCAGAATAAAATAACATTGTTGAAGCCGTGGAAAAGT
>JAGAJD010000060.1 GCA_017626275.1 Lachnospira sp. | reverse complement strand
TATCCATGTCCAGAGGATTATAGATTTCAGAAAACTGATTGGTATCCGAAAACAGACCATAATACAAAGCGGTGCAGATTGTGTTAATCCTATATTTGTTTAAAAATTCCACAAGCTGTACAGGGAACATAAAAAGCTGTTTTGGAATAAGATACGCAGTCGCACCGTATTTTAAAGTGGGATAAATCTCCTTTAAGCATGCGTCCACATAAAGCGGCGCCTGATTGCCAAACACCGTATCCTCCGTCACCTCAAGCACCTGTGAGAGATTCTCAATATAATCAATGACGGAGCGGTGGCATGCTACAACTCCCTTTGGAATACCTGTCGAGCCTGATGTGAATACAATATACACAGGGTCAGTGTCAATGCTTTTTTCACGCACCTCATTAAGCATATTTTTGTCTATATCCTGACTGCATATTTCATCATAAATAAACTGCTTTCCCGAATAATTAAGCTTAGAAAGCGTATCAACAGTAGTCTCATCGCAGATTACTGCCTCCGGCTTAAGCGTCTCAAAAATAAGCTCAAAACGGAAACGCGGCATTTCCTCATCTACCGGAACATAATAACAGCCCGCATAGACTGCTCCCAAAAATGCGGCAATGGCTTTAGGCTTTTTCTGCATAAAAACAACTACCGGCTTTTTGTAAATTCCAGCCTTTAACAGAACCGTTCCCACAGAAGCCGCCTGATTATAGAGCTGCTTAAAGCTTATTGTATCTTTATCGTCTGCAAATGCACATTTATCAGGCACACGCTCACATGTATATTCCAGATATTCCAATATGTTTATCATCATTTTCTCCATTCACATAAACACTAAGATATAAACCTGCGGTACTCTTCCTTTAGAACTGCCCCACATTCAGTAATAACCGCTGCTGCAAGCACTTCAAGGCTGTCAAGGAAACTATCGTCAAGCTTATGGCGTCCTTTAATAATGGAAAGCTCCGTACAGCCAAGAATAATAGCCTGTGCGCCCTGTGCCTTAAGACTCTTTGCGATTTTCTCAAACACTTCCATATCAACGGCTCTGCCTGCCTTAATCCCACCGTAAATAAGCTCCATAATCCTTTGCTGCTGCTGTACATCAGGAAGTAAAATCTCAATGTCTCTGTCACCCAGACTTTTTTGAAAACAGCCGCCCTCTATCGTTCCGTCAGTCGCCAAAAGTCCGGCACACGTAATACCCTGCGCTTTAAGATACACGGCTGTTTCTTCTATCATATCAAATACAGGCAGCTTTAAATCCTTTTGCAGTCTGTCACGAAATACATGCGCCGTTGCACATGGCAATGCAATACAGTCACAATGTTCTTTTAAAATTCTGCCCGTCCTTAACAGCTCAGGGTATGGATTTTCACTGCTTACGCCAAGTATATAGCCGGTTCTGTCGGGTATTTTCGTATTATTGTATACAAGCACCGGGATATGTCCGCCATCGTTTTCCGCCTGCGTCATGTCAACAATACGCTCCATAAAATATGCAGTTGCTCCCGGCCCCATTCCGCCTATAACCCCAAGCGTCCTCATACTGATTTCCATTCCTTCCATTGTCAATACAAATGACATTTTCTCTTATTGCATTATAACATTCTCCTTATATTTTGCAATGCCTGACAGAGTTTACAGTTGTAACCTTTTTAATTTTGTGATACCATGTCATTGCCAAAAATTAAATTTAATTTATAAACAATTTGTGTGGGGAACGCCACAATTGGCTTTTATTTTCTTGACCTGCGTTCTCAGAATGGAGATTATTATTATGAAATTTCAGACAAATGGTGTATGTTCACGATCAATTCAATTTGATGTTGCAGATAATAAAGTTACCAATGTAAGCTTTGAAGGCGGCTGCTCGGGTAATACGCAGGGAGTTTCAGCTCTCGTTGAGGGCATGGACATAGATGAAGCAATTTCACGTATGGACGGTATAAGATGCGGTTTTAAATCAACTTCATGTCCTGACCAGCTTGCCAAAGCCTTAAAACAGTACAAGGCAGCTCACTGATTATGGGTAGTGTCGCGCGTTTTAAGCGCATATATATAGAAATAACCAGTTCCTGCAACCTGAAATGTTCATTTTGCCAGGAGACATTGAGAAAACCTCACTTTATGTCGGTAGAGGAATTTTCACATATACTGGAACAGGTGCGTCCATACGCTAACTATATTTATCTTCACGTAAAGGGCGAACCGCTTCTGCACCCGCAGCTGCGTGACATTTTAGTCTGCTGTAAAAATGCAGGCATGACTGTTAATCTTACAACTAACGGCACGCTGCTTAAGGATAAGCTTGATATTTTGCTTAACACGCCGCCGCACCAGATAAATATATCGCTTCACAGTGCAGATGATAACGACTGTATAGACATGGATTCCTATATACAGCAGTTGTTTTACAGTTGTGAAAAGCTGCTTACAGATACCGATACGGAAATTTCCCTGCGCCTTTGGAACACCAAAGAAGAGCCTTTATTATTCGGAGAGCGCAACTGCGTTATCAAACGTCATTTATATGTTAATGTTCAGTCGCCCTTTGAATGGCCTTCACTTGACAATGATTACTGCAATGAGCGCGGATTTTGTCAGGGGCTTCGCCAGCACCTTGCAATTTTAAGCGACGGAACTGTTGTTCCATGCTGCCTTGACGGTAACGGGGTAATGGCACTGGGAAATATTTTAAAAACTCCGCTGAAGGATATCCTTGAAAGTCCACGAAGTCAGGCATTTATGGCAGGCTTCCGCAAAAAACAGGCGGTCGAGCCTTTATGCCGGCATTGCAGTTTTAAGGAGCGTTTTTCACATAAACTATAACAGTAAACGTTTAATAGAAATGGAGATTAATATATGAAACGAATTGTACTTACCGGAGGAGGTACTGCCGGACACGTAACTCCAAATATCGCACTTCTCCCAAGCCTCAAAGAAGCAGGCTACGAAGTATTTTACATTGGTTCTTATACAGGAATTGAAAAACAGCTTATAGAGGACTTAGAAATTCCTTACTACGGAATCTCCTCCGGCAAGCTTAGAAGATATAAAAGCCTTAAAAACCTTTCCGACCCTTTCCGTGTTCTCAAAGGTTATTTTCAGGCGCGCAGTCTTATGCGCAAAATCAAGCCCGACATCGTATTTTCAAAAGGCGGCTTTGTTTCCGTTCCTGTTGTCTTAGCGGCAGGACATAAAAAAATACCCGTTATTATTCATGAATCAGATATGACACCGGGACTTGCAAATAAGATTGCAATGCGCTCTGCGACAAAAATATGCTGCAATTTTCCTGAAACGCTTAAATATCTTCCAGAAGGCAAATCTGTTCTTACAGGCTCGCCTATCCGCAAGGAGCTTCTTATGGGAAATAAGCTTGCAGGCCTTAAACTCTGCCGTTTTAATACGGAAAAACCTATTATTTTAGTTGTTGGCGGCAGCACCGGAGCAGTTAAAGTAAACGAGGCTGTCCGTGCCATTCTGCCGGAGCTTCTAAAGGAATTTCAGGTTGTTCACCTTTGCGGTAAAGGCAAAATGGACACAAGCATCAAAAATATGGACGGCTATGTACAGTTTGAATATATAAGCAAGGAAATGCGTGATTTGTTTGCAATGAGCGATATCGTAATTTCACGTGCCGGAGCTAACGCAATCTGCGAGCTGCTCGCTTTAAAGAAGCCTAATCTGCTGATTCCGCTTTCTGCCAATGCCAGCCGCGGAGACCAGATTTTAAATGCCAACTCCTTTAAAAAACACGGCTATTCCGCTGTACTTATGGAAGAAGATATTACGCCTGACACACTTTTGGCGGCAATACATGATTTATATGAAAACCGCTCAAGCTATGTCAGCCGTATGTCTCTCAGCGAGCAGAATAATGCAGTTTCAAAAATAATGGAATTGATTACTGAAATTTCTCAAAAGTAAAGTTTTATTATCATAGCAAAGCTGCGATACTTGACTTTGAGATAAAAATGCCATATACTAATAATAGTAACTATTCCTATCTGTTTTTTTAAGGAGATGACGTATGGCTACTATAAAACACAGCAGACAAAGAGATGCTATAAAAAATTTTTTAATGTCACGTAAAGACCACCCTACCGCTGAGGTTGTATACTCCCACGTTTCGCAGGAATTTCCTAACATCAGTCTTGGTACTGTTTACAGAAATCTTTCTTTTCTCGTGGAAAACGGTCAGGCAGTCAAGGTTCCTTGCAATGACGGCTCGGTTCATTTTGACGGCAACGTGATGCCGCACTATCATTTTCAATGTACAGACTGCGGTACTGTAATTGATTTGGATTTTGACGGCAGTCCTGAAGCGACAGAGTTCTGCCGGGCAGCGTCTGACAGCTTTAAAGGACAGATTGACGGCAATGTAACATTTTTTTATGGAAAATGTCCTGATTGCCTGAAATCATCAAAAAAATAAAACAATACAACTCAATAATTTTATTTAGGACGGACAGCGCATACTATCCGTCCATTTCGTTGTATATGCTGCAAACAACCTGATAATTGTCTTTAACTTCTTATTTCCTGCCATCTGTCACGATATTCCAGGTGTTCATTATAGAAAGCGTCATAATCATATTGCGGTTCATAATTATTACAATAGTCACACCATTTCTGTTTGACTGCATCAAATCCGCCCTCATCAAGCCATATATAATCAGCCTCCGAGCTTCCGTCCCTATATAGGTGCATAAAATTTTCCATTCCGTAGTTATTAATCAGCCATGTGACAAATGACTCGCTGTACATATACCAAAACGGACTCTTAACGTCGTCATCATGATAAGGATAATACTGCCCTGCTCTCCCCACAGAATCCATTATCTCCTGACGAACTTCTTCGTTAAATTCATCATGCTCCTGATATAATACTTCCATTACTTTAAGATAATCATCAGTCGGATAACTTGAATAATTTCTGCTCTTTCCCGTCACCTGAAAATTACAATATTCCGCCAATCCGTCCGCCAAACTGAACGAAAACGACATTCCGCACAGAAAATGCGTCAGTTCATGAGGCAATACCTGCCCTCCAACTGCAATTAAATTTTTATCAAAATATATTGTCGTAAAAATCCCTTTTACTGTATCGTCTGACGGAATATCACATTTTCCTCCAACACTTATATAGCCCATATCAGCTATCTTAATAAGAACTCTTGCATACTCCATATCAGGATTATACTGCTTATACCAGTCCTTATAGCCTGTAATTTCTATGATTTTTTCCACATCTTGATAAAACTCGCGCTCAAATTCCTCCTGATTCTTAAAATCAGCATATCTTAAATCAATCATCTGCCACATTGCCTGCGGATATTCAAGCTTAAATTCTATTTGATGCACTGCATCTTCATTTTCTGAAAAATCTAAATTTTGTACTGCTTCTGTCACATTTTCCTGCTTCTCTGTCCGCTGCGCCTTTAGCTGTGTGCAGCCGGAAAAACTCACTGTAAACAATACTGCCGCCAACACATATGCAATTTTATTTTTCACACTATTCTCCATTCCGCCGCATAAACGGCATTTTTATTTATATATTTATTATAATTAAATGATTTTTAAAGACAATCGATAACTGTTCAAATGTCGTTTTAACTGCATAAGTTGACAAAATATGTAAAATTAAAAATAGTAACAATTCTTATTTTTGTTGTTGACAAATATATTCTGATGTGTTATATTTTAATCACAGCAAAACGATAACAATTACTATTTTAAAATAATAAAAGAAAAGGAGATTACAAGTATGAAGTATGTATGTTCAGTTTGTGGTTATGTTCACGAAGGAGATAATCCTCCTGCAGAATGTCCTGTATGCCATGTAAGCGCAGACAAATTTGTTGCTCAGGGCGAAGAGAGAACTTGGGCTGCAGAACATGTTGTAGGTGTTGCTAAGGGCGTTAGCGAGGATATTTTAGCTGATTTAAGAGCTAATTTTGAAGGCGAGTGTACAGAAGTTGGTATGTATCTTGC
>JAGAJD010000059.1 GCA_017626275.1 Lachnospira sp. | reverse complement strand
TGCAGGTTCCAATCAGATTAACAGTGAAAGAATTATACAGCCTTTACAATTAATGTATAAATCAAGGTCATGGTACCTTAAGGCGTACTGCACAGAAAAACAGGACTACCGGATATTTAAGCTGACACGCATTTTGGATTTGGAACTTTTAGATGAGACATTTTCTCTGCGTCAGTTTCCGGGGCAGGAGGAAATTCCGCAGAAGCAATATGAGCAAATAACTCTCCGTTTTCCGAAAGAAATGGCTTACCGTGTTTATGATGAATTTGATATAACACAGGTGAGGCAGCAGGAAAACGGGGAACTGATTGTGTCCGCAAATATGCCTCAGGATATGTGGCTTACAGGCTTCCTGCTTTCTTTTGGAACACAGGTGGAAATTATTGAACCTCATTATTTAAAAGCTGTTTTGGCTGAACAGGCAAAGTTAATTTATGAAAAAAATAAAACCTGACAAACGGTGTCAGGATTTCCTGATATAATGAGGTAAAGTGATCAAAAAGGAGAATGAATATGGGAAGACCTGCTACAAAGACAGATTTGATAAGTGCGGCAAACGACAAATACGCGGAAATGAATATGCTTATTTCTTCACTGACAGAAAAAGAGTTATCAACGCCATTTGATTTTTCGGGAGACGATAAAAAGAAAGAGGCACATTGGAGAAGGGATAAGAATCTTCGTGATATCCTGATTCATCTTTATGAGTGGCACCGGCTTCTGCTTAACTGGGTAGGGGCAAATCAAAAAGGTGAGAGCCGTCCGTTTATTCCGATGCCATATAACTGGAAAACATACGGGAAGATGAATGTAGAGTTTTGGAGAAAACATCAGGATACGACGTTAGAAGATGCAAAAGAACTTCTGAAAAAATCGCATGAGGAAGTAATGAGGCTTGCAGAAACATTTTCTAATGAGGAGTTGTTTTCAAAAGGTGTGTATAAATGGGTTGGAGGAAGCACTCTCGGCTCTTATTTTGTGAGTAATACATCGGGCCATTATAACTGGGCTATAAAAAAGCTTAAAGCTCACAGAAAGAATTGCAAAAATATGGTTTGATTTCAAAATTCCCCTGCTTTTCAATGTGTAAAATGAGAAGCAGGGGAATTTAATTTTAATAAATTTAAACAGTTTCCGGTTCAGGATAGTCTACACCGAATGTCTCAACTGTTACAGTCTTCATAATCTGAGGATTGCGTGGTCTGTCGCTCCAGTCAGTTGGAACAGAAGCAATGCTGTTTAATACGTCTACGCCTTCTGTGAGCATACCGAAAGCAGCATACTGTCCGTCAAGGTGCGGAGCATTTTCATGCATAATGAAAAACTGTGAACCTGCTGAATCAGGGTGCTGTGAACGTGCCATTGAAAGTACGCCCTTTGTATGCTTTAAGTCATTTTCAAAGCCGTTAATATTAAATTCGCCCTTGATTGAATAGCCCGGACCACCCATGCCTGAGCCTTCCGGGTCGCCGCCTTGAATCATAAAGCCTTCAATGATTCTGTGGAAAATAAGACCGTCATAGAAGCCTTTTTTTACAAGGCTGATAAAATTATTAACTGTATTAGGTGCGATTTCAGGATAAAGCTCAGCTTTCATCACATCGCCATTTTCCATTGTAAATGTAACTATTGGATTTTGAGTTGCCATAAAAATAATTCCTTTCTGATGTTTATAGATATTTACATATAACAGATATTTTATATATGAGAGGAGTAAAAGTCAAATATAAAAGTTTTTTAAAATGTTGTATCTTTCATAGGAAAGTTATGCTATAATATCACGCAAATCTTTCCAAAAGAAGAATGGAGAAATATTATGAAAGATAAAATTATAACATTTGGAGAAATTATGCTCAGGTTATCGCCTGACAATAACGAGAGGTTTACTCAGTGCCACCAGTTTGAGGCAGTTTACGGCGGTGGTGAAGCTAATACTGCGGTATCACTGGCAAGCTTCGGCATGGACTGTGCCTATGTCACAAAGCTTCCGAATCATGCGATTGGTCAGAGTGCTGTTAATTCCTTAAGACAATACGGAGTTGATATCAGCCATATCGTGAGAGGCGGAGAGCAGATTGGTATCTATTTTCTTGAGAAAAAGACGAGCCAGAGACCGTCAAACGTTATTTATAACAGAAGCGGTTCAGCAATCGCTTTGGCAGAAGAAAATGATTTTGACTGGGACAGCATTTTTGCTGACGCAACATGGTTTCATTTTTCGGGAATCACTCCGGCAATAAGTGATACGCTGGCAAAGGTATGTCTTACTGCATGTAAGAAGGCAAAGGAAAAAGGACTCACTGTAAGCTGCGACCTTAATTACCGCAGCAAGCTTTGGAGCGGTGAGAAGGCTAACAAGGTTATGTCGGAAATCTGTAATTATGTGGATATCTGTATTGCAAATGAAGATGATGCTATTGGAATTTTCCAGATTGAGCCTGTCGGAACGGGTACTGAAAAAAATGAGTACATTGCAAAAGAGCTTATGAAGCGTTTTCCGTTTAAAATGGTGGCAGCAGTATGGCGTACTGAAACATCAATTACTACATTTAAGCTTCAGTCTATGTTGTATACAGGCGGAAAGGCATATTACAGCAAGGAATATTTTATGCATATTTTAGATTATATCGGTGCCGGAGACGCTTTCTGTGCAGGTCTTATATATGCATATTTACAGGGTTATGACTCGCAGAAGACCGTAGAATTTGCCAATGCAGCAAGCTGCTTAAAGCATACTGTAAGCGGTGATTTTAACTTAGTGACAGCGGACGAGGTTCATCAGCTTGCATTTTCGGAAAGTGGAAATGAAGTTCAAAGATAGCAGGGATTTTATAGCGAAACATCAACACTTCCGGCAGAGTTTAATGAATCTGCAATAGCAGCAGTTGTATTGTCACTTATGCACAAATCAATGACAAGTCCGGTATCAGTGGTATCTGATGAAGTATATGGGGAGGAGAATTTGTCGTCCTCCTCTTTTTTGTATGGTTCAATTGAGTTTGCGGCGTCAGCACGCTCCTCTGCCTTACGGGCAGTCTTTTTGCGGTGCAGTTTTTTTGCTGTTTCTACGGCTCTTTTAATATTGTTGGCAGATTCGTCAAGCTCTTTCTGACGGCGGAGTTCTTCTTCCTTTTTTAATCGGTTTATTTTCAGCTTGCCTTTTTTCTCAACAGCATTTGCAATCTTTTTTGCATTTATATAAGCGGCTTTGCTGTCGGAAGTACTTTTTATTGAATTGGCTTCTGCTCTTGCACATCGTATAATATTGGAAACCTGTGCCGGATTTTTGGCGTTGGAGAGTTTAAGCATATAAGAGTGGGCACTCATGGTTTTTTTTACGGTGATTTTATTGCTTCTGTCAGTGGCTTTGCTGCGGCTGCCGGATTTTGATTTATTTTTATAATACGGACCGTTAGTACAAAAGCTGCCCATATTGGCTGTGTTCATGAAAATTGTTCCCATTTGCAGTACCTCCGTATCTCTGATATAGTAATAACATCGACAAAAAAGAATTAAAAATTAAGCTTAAGTACAGAAATGGGAATATAAAATGTTGGACAAAGTGATTTTTTGTATGAAAAATACAGATATAGTTAAGGGACGTATTGATAGTCTGAAAGAGGCAGGCGTTAGTGTGTATTTAACCGAAAAGCCCCATGAACTTGAAAGACAGAAATGGAATGAGGACACACTTCTTGTTACCGACTATGAAGACTGGCAGCTTGCTGACATATTTTTAGCAGTGCCGCGTATCGGGTATGGTCTTTCTTATCATGGAAGTGCAAAATATGTTGTGTGTGATATGGAGGCGCTTGATAAATTGTTTCTTGAGATGGTGTATTGCAGATATTACGGTATGCCGCTTGTAATTGCAGAGACGCCGAGACTGCTGATTCGCGAAATGAGCCTGTCGGATTTAGACAATTTATATGAGCTTTATGGCACGCTTAAGGATTGTCCGTATATTGAACAGCTTTATGATATTGAAAAAGAGACGGAATTTACAAAAAATTATATACAGAATATGTACGGCTTTTTTGGGCATGGACTGTGGCTTGTGATACGAAAATCGGACAACCGTCTTATAGGAAGAGCAGGAATTGAAAACAGGGAAATCGACGGCACAACGGAAAAAGAGCTTGGTTATCTTATAGGAAGACCGTGGCAGAAGCATGGTTATGCAAAAGAAGCCTGCGAGGCAATTATTTCCTATGCGGCAGAATATCTGGAGTGCGGGCGGCTTTTTTTGTGCAGCCATAAACAAAATATTCCATCAATTCATTTGGCAGAAAAACTTGCGTTTAAGGAATATGCCAAAGATATTGATGGAATGAATATTTACTGCAGGTATTTATAAATCAAATGCGTAGCGGATAAAAGCGACCGCATTATCAAGCTTCTGTGTGGAAACGACAATTCCATAGCATGGATCGTCCATTGTAAGGTTAGTATCTGTCTTAATCTTTGTTTCGGACAAATCTACAGCTATCGGAATTGAAGTTCCGTCAGCTTTCGTGTAATAAATGATTTTATCGGATATTTTATCTAATTCTTCCACTGTTAAAACTTCACGCAAATCTACGAAGAAAACTTCAACATCGGTAGAAAAATAGTCGATATAGTCACGTCTTGAAATATATCCGTCAATAGAGCCTGTCGAAGCCAGAGTGTAAATCTTATCCTGACTTACTGATACGTCCTGGTCAAACATTTTCGGAATCAGGGAATAATTGTAGTCACATTCGACACGGTGTTTATCTCCGTCAATTCCCAAATATTCGGTAAAACCTGTTGTAATAGCGTCTGTTCCGTCGTCGTAACCGCTCATTTTTCCGTCGATAATGATAATACTGCATTCAGCCGTATAATTGTTGCGGCGGTAGGCATTGATGAAGCTTATAACGACAACAACGATAATAACCGCTGCCAGCATATAATACTTATAATATTCCCATATGTAGCTTAATTTTTGCGAAAATGACAAATCCTTGAAAGGCGTCATCTGTTCTTTTACATCTCGCTTTTTAAAAAGTTGTTTCATAAGAATCTCCATTCTGCGAATCAGCATTTTTTGTAAATAGAAAACAAAGCAAGTTTAACATATTTCCGACAAAAATAAACCGCTTTTAGAAACATTTAATAAAAATGTAAGAAAAAATCTTTGCTTTTTCAACAGTATACATATATAATCATACATGTTGAAAATACATAAGAATTTGAAAGGTTTAGGATTAAGTATGGGAGCATTTGATATAAACGGCAGGTTTTTCAGAGGTTTGACTAAAGCAGGAGATTTTGTGATTTTGTCACTGCTGGCAATAGTGTTTAGTCTGCCGGTTGTTACGATTGGACCGTCAATTACGGCAGTTTTTTATGTGGGCTTAAAGCTTGTAAGGGACGAGGAAGGGTATGTGTGGAAAGACTTTATCAAGTCATGGAAGCAGAATCTGAAGCAGGGAATAATTATAGAGCTTATTGTGGCGGTGCTTGCCGCATTGCTTATATTAGATATAGGTATTTGCAGGAACTGGGTCGGCGCAACGGGAAGTATGCCGGTACAGCTTTTGATGTTTGCCGTAATTGGTATGCTGATTGTGCTTGCGGCAGTTGTGCTGTATGTATTTCCTGTGCTTGCAAGGTTTGATAATACAGTTATTGCTACATTAAAGAATTCATTGATACTTTGCATGCATCATTTTCCACAGACATTTATGATGCTGATTGCAACCTACGGTTTGATTTATTTCACGTTACAGTATTGGGGAGTAGTATTCTTAACTGTACCGCTGATTTTTTATATTGATTCATTTATATTTGCAAGAATCCTTAAGGAGTACATGCCTAAGGAAAATAATGAAAATATTGAGGAAGAATAAAACGTAAGGAGTATGAGACGTAACGGTTTCATACTCCTTTTCGTTATTTATTTAATATGCAAAATCCTGTTGTCTGAATTAAGGTAATTACAAAGCATCGGCACCACGTTCTCCAGTACGGATTCGTACTGCATCATATACATCATACACAAAAATCTTGCCGTCGCCGTAGATGCCTGTATTAATCTTTTCTATAACAAGGTCAATGATTTTCTCGGACGTATCATCTTCAACGATAGTCTCAACCTTGACTTTTGGGAGCAGATTGCCGCCGAAATCAACGCCGTTATAGCTCTGCTTGTGACCGCGCTGGCTTCCGTAACCCATAATATTTGTAATCATCAGTCCGTGTGCGTTGCAGTTGTTTAAAATTGTCTTTAAATCGTCAAGACGCTCAGGTCTTATTATAATTTCAAGTTTTTTCATTATACCGCCTCCATTATGTTATGCCGTTAACTGCTGTTAGTTATTTGTCTGAAATCTGCATGTGCCTGGTAGGAAGTCCGTCCATGTAAAGCTGTCTGCATGCTGTAAGCATGGAAGAACAGTAATATATTGCACATATGGCTGTTAATGCCCCTGCTATAATCGCAGCAATCGAAATGTTAGACATAAATGCTATGTAATGAACGAAAATCATTGCACCGAGTATAAGCCAAATCATTCTGAAAGAACGTGTTGCGGCAGATTTTTCCTGAAATTTTGCTTCTAAAATAATAGCTTCCGTATAATAATAAGTAAAATAGATGGTAAATATAGTTGATAAGCCGGCAGACATTGTTGATATCTGTGAGCTTGCTTCTCCCCAGTCCTTAAGCAGCAGACCTTGTCCTATTATAGCTGCAATAAGACCAAGGATTGCAACAAAGCGTGATTTTTTAAACATGACGTTTCTTGGAACCAACTGCCATATACCTAATATAATAAGTATAAAAGCTGCAATATCCGAGAAAATATCAATGCTTACCGAGCCGATTCGGATAGTAAAC
>JAGAJD010000058.1 GCA_017626275.1 Lachnospira sp. | reverse complement strand
GGTTTTCCATACTCAGGATTTTCTGTGCGATGTCTTAAAGGAAGAGACAGGAATATCTGCGAAGCGCAATGAGCTTTACACAGAGGTATCTGGAATTAATCATTTTACATGGATTTCATCGGCAAAATATAAAAATATTGAGATTTTTGATGTTCTTCCTGATTATATTGAAAAGCATTTTGCTGAGGGACATTACGAGCATGGCAGTGCAGATCAGTATAAAACTGATTCATTTGCATATGCTAACAGGGTGAAAATGGATTTGTTCAAAAGATACGGCTGTCTGGGGGCTGCCGGAGACAGACATCTTGCTGAATTTATGAATAATAGCTGGTATCTTAAGTCTAAGGAGCAGATTGATGAGTGGAAATTTGCACTGACAACGGTTGATTTCAGAATTAAGCAGATGAATGAAAGAATTAAGGAGTCAGAAGGTTTAGCTGACGGAACGATTCCTGTCAGGGTAGAAAAATCGGACGAGGAAGCGGTAGATTTAATGCGTGCGATACTTGGTCTTACAACTAAGGTAAGTAATGTAAATCTTCCTAATGAGGGACAGATGCCCGGACTTCCGATTGGAGCGATTGTTGAGACTAACGCTGTATTTTCGGCAGACAGTGTACGTCCGGTTATGGCAAAGCCGCTGCCTGAAAGTGTTCCCGCGCTTGTAAGCAGGGCTTCGGCAAATGTTGATACACTTTATGAGGGAATTAAAAAACGTGATTTTTCAATCATTTTCAGGTCATTTGTAAATCAGCCGTTATGTTCGGGATTGTCTCTTTCGGAAGCGGAAAAATTATTTAAGGAAATGGTTGATAATACGAGTACTTATTTGAAAGAATATTTTGAAATTTCTCTTGACAAATGCTGACTTAGATTATATTATACTCTAGTGTGCCGCTCAGTTAGGATATAAGAAGGTATTTACCTCTCCAAAACTGGCGAGTATTTAATTTAGGAGGTGCCATATGTACGCAATTATAGCAACAGGTGGTAAACAGTACACAGTTTCTGAAGGCGATGTAATCAAGGTTGAAAAGCTTGGTCTGAACGCTGGCGACACTGTTACATTTGACCAGGTTCTTTTCGTGAATAACGGAGAAGCTAAGGTTGGAGAGCCTACAGTAGCAGGAGCTTCAGTTACAGCAAGCGTTGTTGAAGAAGGAAAAGACAAGAAGGTTATTGTTTACAAATATAACAGAAAGACCGGCTATCACAAGAAGAACGGTCATAGACAGTTGTTCACAAAGGTTAAGATTGAAAAGATCAATGCTTAATTTTTAAGGAGAGTTTCATGACTCAGGCAGTAATCTACAAGAACTCACGTAATGGTGAGATTGTTGGATTTGAGACGTCAGGACATGCAGGATTTGCCGATGCCGGATATGACATTGTGTGCGCTGCTGTTTCTGTACTTGTAATCAACACAGTTAATTCCGTAGAGCAGTTTACGGATACTGATTGTGAGATTACACAGGACGAGGAGAATGCGTTAATCCGTTTGATGGTACATTCAACTCATAACCCAAAGGAATTACAGGTGTTGTTGCAGTCATTAGAGCTTGGTTTAAGCGGTGTGGCTTGTGATAATCCCGATTACTTATCGATTACATGTAAGGAGGTGTAACGACTATGTTAAATATGAACCTTCAGTTTTTCGCTCATAAAAAGGGTGTTGGTTCTACAAAGAATGGTAGAGATTCAGAATCTAAGAGATTAGGTGCAAAGAGAGCCGACGGACAGTTTGTTTTAGCTGGTAATATTCTTTACAGACAGCGTGGAACAAAGATTCATCCAGGTGTTAATGTAGGCCGTGGCGGTGATGATACATTATTTGCACTTGTTGATGGTGTTGTTAGGTTTGAAAGAAAGGGCAGAGATAAGAAGCAGGTTTCTGTTTACCCGGTTGCTTCTAACGAATAATTAATGTTCTTTTTTAGCTCCAAGTCTTCGGATTTGGAGCTTTTGTTAAATTTCAGCATTTTTAGTACTGTTTCATTTATGTTTCAAATGCAACTGTCTGCGCAGAGAGCGCCGCAGATAGTCTTTAAATATCACTGTGATATTTTCGTGGACTGCGTTCTCGGAATGGAGATGGATATGTTTTCAGATAGAGCGAGAATTTTTATTAAGTCAGGTAAGGGCGGTGACGGACATGTAAGCTTCCGCCGTGAGCTTTATGTTCCTGACGGCGGCCCTGATGGAGGTAACGGCGGAAAAGGCGGAGATATTATCTTTGAAGTGGACAAGGGGTTAAATACTTTGGGAGACTTCAGACATAACAGCAAATATGTCGCACAGAGCGGTGAAGAAGGCGGAAAACGCAGATGCAGCGGAAAGAATGGAGAAGATTTGATTATCAAGGTTCCGGAAGGAACGGTTATTCTTGACGATGAATCCGGAAAAGTCATTGCAGATATGTCAAATGGAAATATGTGTGAAACAATATTAAAGGGCGGCAGAGGCGGAAAGGGCAATATGAATTATGCTACCGCAACCATGCAGGCACCGCAGTATGCACAGCCGGGACAGGAAGCTTTAGGATTATGGGTGCGTCTTGAATTAAAGGTTATTGCCGACGTAGGACTTGTAGGCTTTCCAAATGTAGGAAAATCAACACTGCTTTCACGTGTTACCAATGCAAGACCTAAGATTGCCAATTATCACTTTACGACATTGAATCC
>JAGAJD010000057.1 GCA_017626275.1 Lachnospira sp. | reverse complement strand
TACTGGTTTGATGCAGGTGTTGCAGCAAGAAGCAAGGAAGTATATGATAGCGTAAGTAACGGTTGGTACTGGTTTGATGCAGACGGAACAATGGCAACAAATAAAGATGCTTATCTTCCCGACGGAACAGCATTAGGCAAGTGGGTACGTTACGATGAAAACGGAATCATGGTTAAGGGAGAAGACTACCGCTATGGCGGCTGGTACAGATTCGACGAGATTACAGGAGCCATGATAAAGGGTTGGTACACAACAGAAGATGGAAGACTGTACTATTACAATGACATTACAGGTCAGATGGAGCATGGAGCAGTAGTTATAGGCGGAGAAAATTGTGCGTTCGATGATATAACGGGCGTTGCTCTTAACTGTTCATGGTATACTATTGACGGTAATGAATTCTGGTATGAGAACGGTAAACGTCAGGGAACAGAAGGACGTGGTAAGGAAATCTACGATCCGGCTTCAGACGCATGGTATTGGTTAGATTCAATAGATGGCGGAAAGAAAGCAGTATCAAAAGATGTATATCAGGAATCATATGCAGGACAGTATGCAGACAGACCGGACGGAACAGGTAAGTGGGTACGTTACGATGAGAACGGACACATGGTTAAAGGCTGGTCAGCTGATAGAAACTACTATTTTGACACAATTACAGGAGCAATGGCAAAAGGAAAAACTACTATTGATGGAGTTGAATATACATTTGACATGTTTTCAGGTATAATGATAAAGTAGGAAAATGTTAATTGCAGATAATTGACTTAAGAATGGGGAGAGTATTCTTCCCATTCTTTTTGTGTGTATTTTGGTGAATAGAATATAGTAAAAATGATTGAAGAGGCTAAGGGAGAGTGATATAATTTAGTAAAGTGTCTGATCGGAATCAACATAAGGAGGAAAGTGGCTATGATAAGAAAAATAGTTGAAGGTCTGAGCAAAAAAAGATTGGAGAAAAGAATTTCATCGGCAATTCTTATGATTGCTCTGTTGGTGAGTATGTCCGGAATTATAGGTGGAATAGCAATGGGAGTTATGAGTAACCGCTATAATTATGCTTTGGTTAATTATGGTTTTTCACAGGGTGATATCGGAAAAATGATGATTACTTTTGCAGATACAAGAAGTAATTTGCGCGCTGTTATAGGATATCAGGATTCTGCATTAGTTCAGGACTGTTATGACGAATATCAGCAGAAGAAAGAAGCGTGTCAGGAATATGCAGACACAGTGAAAAAAACACTTGTTTCTAAAGCGGAAAAAGAAAAATTTGCAGAGATAGAATCAGAAATAGATGATTATTGGATGCTTGCAGACAAAGTTATAACAACAGGAAAAACAACAGATATAGAAAAAAGCATGCAGGCACAGAAGATGGCAAAGGAACAGGTTGCACCACAATATGAGATGGTTTATCAGGATATGGTGGAACTTATGAATCTGAATGTAAAAGAAGGTAACAGCTTAGAAAAAAGCTTAATGATATTGCAGATTATTTTAATAGCAGTAATAATAATTATTATTGTGGCAGCATATTTTATGGCAAAGAAGATTGGTGGGCAGCTCGCAGTTAATATTGTAAGACCGTTAGATGAACTGGGAGCACGTTTAAGAACATTTGCAGAGGGTGATTTAACAAGTGGATTCCCTGAAATGGAGACAGAAGATGAAGTATCCGATATGGTTAATATTGCGAAAGAAATGGCAGATAATCTTGCAATAATAATTAAAGATGTCAACAGACGTATGGAGCTTATGGCAAATAATGACTATACAGGTATTTGTGGTATTACGGGAGGCTATGTAGGCGATTTTGCGGCGATGGACGAGTCAATTCATGAAATGAATATGGAAATGAATAAAACACTTCATCATATTGAGGAAGCTGCCGCGCAGGTATCAATCGGTGCGACAAATCTTGCGGAAGGCTCACAAAACCTTGCAGAAGGTTCTACAGATCAGGCAGGAGCAGTTGAAGAACTGCTTGCTTCATTTACAAGTATTGTTGAAGGCGTGGAGCACACACATAACAGCGCAAAATCTTCTTACAAAATGTGTGTGGAATATGCAGATGAAGCAGATAAAACGCAGCAGGAGATGTTGTCTATGACGGATTCCATGCAGCAATTGAATGAAATGTCAAAGAAGATTGAAAATATAATCGGGGATATTGAAGAAATTGCAGAGCAGACAAATCTTTTGGCGCTTAATGCTTCCATTGAGGCAGCAAGAGCAGGGGAGGCAGGACGTGGTTTTGCGGTGGTTGCTTCACAAATTGGTACACTTGCAGATGAGAGTGCTAAGTCTGCTGTTAATACACGGGAATTGATTATGAATTCTATTAGTGAAATTGAGAATAGCAATCGCATAGTCGAAAAGACTGCTGAAGAATTCACAAAGCTGGTAGATGGAATCAATTCTATGGCTGAAAGTTCAAAAGAATTACAGGAGCTTGCTGAAGTGCAGGCGGAACAGATTAAACAGGCAGAAGCAGGTGTCAACCAGATTTCAGAGGTTGTACAGAGTAATGCGGCGATTGCAGAAGAATCATCAGCTACCAGTGAAGAGCTTTCAGCAGAATCTATGGCTTTGAATGAACTTGTACAGCAATTTAAGTTGAAAGATTAATAAATAAGTGATATAATAATATTATAGTGTAAGTAACAATACGTTGCTCTACATATACATCGCAGATGAGCGTGAAGTCGGATAAGTACAGGCTTCGCGCTTTTCTGTCTGTAAATAATTATTTAAGCTAATAATAGGAGAAAAAATATGTACATTATAGCAGGATTAGGAAATCCGGGAACACAATACATGGGGACAAGGCATAATGCGGGATTTTCGGTAATAGATGAATTGGCAGATAAATATAATATCAGCGTAGATACAGCAAAACATAAGGGCATGATTGGAAAAGGGATTATTGCAGGAGAAAAAGTACTTCTTGTAAAGCCTATGACCTATATGAATCTTTCAGGCGAATGTATCAGGGAGGTAATGGATTATTATAAGGCAGACATCAGTGATTTGATTGTTATTTTTGACGACATAAGCCTTGAGCCGGGAAAATTAAGACTTCGCCCAAAGGGAAGCGCGGGCGGACATAACGGAATTAAGAGCATTATAGCTAATTTGGGAACAGATCAATTTAAAAGAGTAAAGTTTGGTGTCGGTGACAAACCAAAGGGCTGGGATCTTGCAGACTGGGTTCTTTCCAAGTTTCCGACAGATATATATGATGTTCTTCGTCAGGGGAATGAGAGAGCTTGTGAGGCAGTGGAGAGTATCATAACAGATGGAATTGAAAGTGCAATGAATCGGTTCAACGGATAATTGTGAAAGACAGGAGGGTGTATGAAGACATTTTTTGAACCTGTGCAGAAGATGGCGGGCATGGAGGGGATTGATAAATTTTATCAGAAGCCCGGAAATGCAATGATGATCAGCGGTTGTATTGACACGCAGAAAGCACATTTGATAGAAGCATTAGGGGAAAAATTCAAATTCAGAGTTATTATTACAGGTGATGAGGCTAAAGCACGACAGCTCCGTGAGGACTGTGTATTTTTTAACAAAAACAGTATTTATTATCCGGCGAAGGATTTTATTTTTTATAGTGCGGACGTTCACGGCAACCAGTTGTCAGGTGAGAGAATACGTTGTATTAATGAGATTGTAAGGACGCTTTCGGAGGATAAGGAAAGCGGTGCAGAAGCAGGCAGAGGGCTTACGGTAGTCACAACGATAGACGGCTGTGCCGATTTGTTGGTGCCTTTGGAGAAATATATATCAAATACAGTTTTGCTCACAAAGGGAATTACGCTTGATGTTGAAGCTTTTTCAAGACAGCTTGTGCAGATGGGTTATGAGCGCTGTGCAATGGTTGACGGACAGGGAAAGTTTGCTGTAAGAGGTGGGATTATCGATATTTTTGCGTATACGGACGAAGCACCTGTAAGAATTGAGATGTGGGACGATGAGGTTGATTCTATCCGTATGTTTGATGTGGAGAGCCAGCGCTCCATTGAAAAGATAGACTGTTATAAGGTATTTCCCGCAACGGAATGTCTGCTCACGCAGGAAGAAATTGAGAGTGGTCAGGCGCGGTTAAAGAAAGAGACAGAAGCACAGTTAAAAGTATTAGGCAATGACAAAAAGAAGAAATCTGCGGAAGAAGTTGAAAAATGTAATCGTTTGAGACGGACGATTGCAGACATGGAGAGAACAAAGGATTACAGCAAATTTTTAAGCAGCTTTGCAGAGAAGCTGACAGGTTTTCTGGACTATTTTCCGAGGGAAGAGACTCTGTTTGTGTTAGATGAGCCTAACCGACTTGCGGAACGCATGGAGCTGATTACCTATGAATACAGCGAAAGCATGAAAAATCGTCTTGAAGGGGGATATATACTGCCGAGCCAGACCGATATGATTAAGGGAATTGAGAGCATTTATGCGCAGCTCGCAGGAAAAAGCACTCTATTGGTTTCGGCACTTGATTATAAGCCAAAGTCAATTGCGGTCACGCAGTATATGCGCATAGACGCACGCAGTATCAGCTCATATAATAACAGCTTTGAGTATCTCGCCGATGATTTGAAAAAATATAAGCGAAATGGCTATAAGAGTATTCTTGTATGTAACTCAAGAACAAGAGCGGCAAGAATTGTGGCAGATTTGGAGGACTTGGGAATTACTGCATATTTCAGCGAGGATTTTGACAAGGAAATGCTGCCGGGAACGGTTATGGTCACATACGGCAATATCCATAAGGGATTTGAATATCCGCTGCTTCGCATGGTTGTGATTGCTGAAAATGATATTTTTGCAGGAAGAAAAAAGAAACGTGAAAAAAAGAAAAAGTATGACGGTAAATCGATAGCAGGCTTTAATGAGCTTAATATCGGTGATTTTGTCGTGCATGAAAGTCACGGTCTCGGAGTTTATAAGGGTATTGAGAAGATTGAGGTCGAGGGAATCGAAAAGGATTATATTAAGATTGAATATGCCGGAAACAGCAATCTCTATGTGCTTGCCACACAGTTGGACCGTCTGCAGAAATATGCGGCGGCGGATACAGAGAAAAAGCCGAAGCTTAACAAGCTCGGAGGTCAGGAGTGGAATAAGACAAAATCCAAGGTGCATGGTGCGGTAGAAGAGGTTGCAAAAGATTTGGTTGCGCTTTATGCTGCAAGGCAGAATCAGAAGGGGTATCAGTTTGGACCCGATACCGTATGGCAGAGGGAATTTGAGGAAATGTTTCCGTATGAGGAAACTTTAGACCAGCTTACGGCAATTGAGGATACTAAGCGCGATATGGAAAGCACCCGGATTATGGACAGATTAATCTGCGGCGATGTCGGCTACGGAAAGACAGAAGTGGCGATACGTGCCGCATTTAAGGCGGTTCAGGAGGGCAAGCAGGTGGCATATCTTGTGCCGACTACGATTCTTGCACAGCAGGTCTATAACACATTTGAACAGCGCATGAAAAATTTCCCGGTGATGGTGGCACAGTTGTCAAGCTTTCGTACAAGCAAAGAGATTAAGGAAAGCATTTCAGAGCTTAAAAAAGGTTTTGTGGATATTGCAATAGGAACTCACAGACTGCTTTCAAAGGACGTGGAATTTAAGGATTTGGGGCTTCTTATTATCGATGAGGAGCAGCGTTTCGGAGTTACGCATAAGGAGAAGATAAAGAAGCTTAAAAATGATATTGATGTTATGACTCTCAGCGCTACGCCTATTCCGAGAACTCTGCACATGAGCCTTGTGGGAATCAGGGATATGAGCGTGCTTGAAGAACCTCCGGTGGACAGAGTTCCGATACAGACATTTGTTACGGAGCATAATGATGAGATGATTCGTGAGGCAATTAACCGTGAATTGTCACGAAATGGACAGGTATATTATGTCTATAACAGAGTTCGCAGCATTGACGAGGTTGCGGCGCATATTCAGGAGCTTGTACCGGACGCAGTAGTTGCATATGCACATGGACAGATGGATAAGCGTATGCTCGAAAAGATTATGTATGAATTTATAAATGGTGAGATAGATGTGCTTATTTCAACGACAATTATTGAGACGGGCATGGACATTTCAAATGTAAATACAATGATTATTGAGGACGCAGATAAATTTGGTCTGTCACAGCTTTATCAGCTTCGCGGTCGTGTGGGAAGAAGCAGCAGGACGGCATATGCATTTTTATTGTACAGAAGAGACAGAATGCTTACAGAGGTCGCAGAAAAGCGTTTAAGCGCTATACGTGAGTTTTCTGATTTCGGTTCGGGTTTTAAGATAGCCATGAAAGATTTAGAGATACGAGGCGCAGGAAACGTATTGGGACGCAGCCAGCATGGGCATATGGCGGCGGTAGGATATGACCTGTACTGCAAAATGTTAAACGAAGCAGTAAATGACTTAAAAGGCATTAAAAATTCTTACGGTTTTGAAACTAATGTAGACTTAGATGTAGATGCATTTATTCCGGCATCATATATAAAGAGTGAGTATCAGAAATTAGACATATACAAGCGTATAGCTGCTATCGAGACTGAGGAAGAGCTTTCTGATATGAAAGATGAATTGAGTGACCGTTACGGAAGTCTTCCAACAAGTGCTGTGAATTTGTTGAACATTGCGCTGATTAAGTCGATTGCACATAAAATCGGGATAATGGAGATTAAGGGTGGGATAGACCATTCATCAGCTCCTGCTTCATGGCGCACCGTGATGAAGATATATGCAAAGGCAGAGCTTAAGGCAGAAAAAATAGACGGGTTTATAAACGGCTACGGAGGAGCAGTGCGTTTTGTGACCAGTCCGGAACCGCAATTTGTATGGAGAGTTACTAAAAAGAAATTTAGTAATGCGCAGGAATATCTCGCAGGACTTAAGAATCTTTTAAATGATATGCAAAAGCAGCTAAATGAATAAAAATGAAATAAAGGGTTTGCATTTTGTCACTTTTGTGCTATAATGCATTACAGTTTAACACTTTAAAGCGAAAAACAAAAAACATTTTGGAGGAAAAAAGTAATGGAACAAAAGGGTGAATTGATTTCTTACAGACCTGATATTAAGGTAGTAGACTGCACTATCAGAGACGGAGGACTTGTAAATAATTTTTATTTTGAGGACGAATTTGTAAGAAATTTATATACAGCGAACGTGGCAGCAGGTGTGGACTATATGGAGTTCGGCTATAAGGCTTCAAAGGAAATTTTTGACGTAAACGAATTTGGCAAGTGGAAGTTCTGCGATGAGAAGGACATCAGGGATATCGTAGGAGACAACAATACTGATTTGAAGATTTCCGTTATGGCAGATGTTGGAAGAACAGATTACAAAAAGGATATTATTCCAAAGCAGGACAGCGTTATTGATATGATTCGTATTGCTACATATATTAATACGATTCCGGCAGCAGTTGAGATGATTAATTACTGCGCTGATATGGGTTATGAGACAACTATTAATATTATGGCTATTTCTACGGCTGCTGAGTCAGAGCTTGATTTGGCACTTGATATTTTGGGACAGAGCAAGGTTGACGCTATATATCTTGTTGACAGCTATGGTTCATTATATCCTGAGCAGATTCGCAAGCTTGCAGACAAGTATCTTAAGGTGGCGGAAGAATACGGCAAGAAAGTGGGAATCCATGCACATAACAATCAGCAGCTTGCATTTGCCAACACGATTGAGGCATGTACTATCGGCGTAAGCTATTTAGATGCAACAATGAGCGGTATGGGAAGAGGCGCAGGCAACTGTAATATGGAATTGCTGATGGGCTTTTTAAGAAATCCTAAATACAGCCTGAATCCTGTTTTGAAATTTGTTCAGAACCAGATGCTTCCGTTAAAGAAATCAGGTCTTGTATGGGGCTGCGATGTACAGTACATGCTTACGGGACAGCAGAATCAGCACCCAAGAACAGCCATTGCATTTACATCGGAAAAGCGTGAGGATTACTCTAATTTTTATCAGTCATTACTTGACAGAGAATAATTGCAAACATATTGACTTTACAAATTACTAGCAGTAAAATAATTCCTAACAAATGTGAAAGGAAGTATGTAATATGGAAAAGAAAAATCTTGACTGGGCAAATCTTGGTTTCGGTTACGTTAAGACAGACAAGAGATTCGTTGCAAATTATAAGGACGGAGCGTGGGACGACGGCGTTATCACAGAAGATGATAAGGTTGTTATAAGCGAGTGTGCAGGCGTACTTCAGTATGCACAGACTTGCTTTGAAGGCTTAAAGGCTTACACAACAGAGGACGGACATATCGTTATGTTCAGACCTGACTTAAATGCAAAGAGAATGCATGATTCCTGTGAAAGACTTGAAATGCCTGTATTTCCTGAAGACAAATTCGTTAAGGCAGTTGCAGATACGGTAAAGGCTAATGCTGCATGGGTTCCTCCGTTTGGTTCAGGCGCTACTTTATATGTTCGTCCGTACATGTTCGGAAGTAATCCGGTTATCGGTGTAAAGCCTGCTGATGAATATCAGTTCAGAGTATTTACAACACCGGTAGGTCCTTATTTTAAGGGCGGTGCAAAGCCATTGACAATTAAGGTTTCAGATTTTGACAGAGCAGCTCCTAACGGAACAGGACACATTAAGGCAGGTCTTAATTATGCCATGAGTTTACATGCTATCGTGACAGCGCATGAAGAGGGTTATGCAGAGAATATGTACTTAGACCCGGCAACAAGAACCAAGGTAGAAGAGACAGGCGGTGCGAACTTCCTGTTTATAACTAAGGACGGAAAGGTTGTTACACCTAAGTCAAGCAGTATTCTTCCATCTATTACACGCCGTTCACTCGTATACGTT
>JAGAJD010000056.1 GCA_017626275.1 Lachnospira sp. | reverse complement strand
TGTTATTGTATGCGTATAATTTGCATTTGGCATTCAGCACCTCCTGTTTAACATACCAAGTCTAAGAAGATACCGTCCTGCAATCCTCATAATCTTAGCATTATGTCCTTTCTCGGTAACATCTGATTCTTCAATGGCATAGCTTCCCGATTCCCCGTCATTACTCCACGAAGAGACAGGGGCACAGGATTCATTACCCCGTGCCTTCTCGTACTTGCAGATTTCTTCCGCCATGGCACAACAGCAGTCTTTAATTTCTTTCCTTTCTTCCATGCTCTTCGTAATTCTGCCCATGGTAATATACTGCATTTTATCTGCTGCCCGCCCGGAATAGTATTCAAATTCTTCCCTGTCTATTTGTTCCTTTCTTCCCTTCAAATAGTTTGAAGTATAATAACCATAATCAGCATACATATTTTATTCTCCACTGCTCTTAAGTATTGCAAACGGACATCTTTTTGTTTTATCTTTCTGCAGAGAATTTATCGGATTTGGAATCTCCCAACCGAGTCTCATCACTGCTCTTAACGCAACCATATCATTCTGCATGAGATTATATGCAATGCTTCCGTCTGTATTCTGCACAACACCCTCTGTAAACAGTTTAAATGTTATATCCTGCCTGATTGCATATACGAGCTGACTGAAATCGCCCGAAATCATAAGTGCCTTTGACTTATCAAAAGCACCATTGTTCGGAAAATTCATAGGTGAACCGTCCAAAGAGTACGTTGTGCTGGTCTGCATGTCTGACTTAAATATCGGATTCCCATTAGTATCTTTAAGGCCTCTTAATTTTGCCCTCATTGAAATATCTGCCATATGTCCATTTACAAAATAGCCGCTGTTTTCAACTTTTGCTATAACTCCGTCTTCTCCCATGATTTTGTCATACAAATCATCGCCTGCTGCCAGTGTTACTAGTGATTTTGCCGTTTCTGCTGTTGACACAAGGCTCTCCCTCCATGAAGCAGGCTTGTCCGTACCAAATAACGCAGCCCCATCAATAGTTTTTCCAAAGGCTTCCTGAATCCTAGGCTTGACTTCCGCCCAAATATCATATTCAGAATCGTCTAATACAGCTTCAGGAATTGGAACAATTACAGCAATCTCCTCCGCTGTAATAAACTTCTTGTCCCACGCCTGCTTAGTGGTCTGTTTCTGTCCACTGTCTCCATTTACAAAATAGGCAATCGGAAGCATATCAAGAACGGGCATTTTATATTGGCTTGAGGTCATGTTCGCAAGCCTTCGGCCTCTCGAAAGTACTGCCGACTGTGTAATGGTTCCCTGAATGATTTCATTTGCTTCCTGTGTAGGAATCAATGATTCTGCACCCGATCTGTCAATGATATCAACATCGAAAATTTTCAAATTCATTAATAATTTATTTGTCATAGCTGTTCTCCTTATCTTCTAGCTGCGCTTCTAATTGCGTCATTAATTGTATTATGTGTACTTCCTCCCGCACCATGGCTTACTGTTTCTCCCGAAGCCCACACCTTGTAAGTTCCCGTTCTCGTAAATCTCGGATTTTCTTTAAGAAACTTCTCTGCTGCCTTCGTAAAGTCTGTTTTATCGTCCATGAGTTTTCCCACCTTAAATAAAACATAGTCGATATCTTCTGCCTTTACTCCCTTGTCTCGCAGGAAGCCGCTGTTTTTAAGCTGTTCCAATTCTTTTAACGCAGTGTCTCTCTCCTGTTCAATAGCTGCTACATTAGGCTTATCCTTTTCTTTCCTCTGTTTATACTGGGTAAATACTGTGTCCGCTTCTTCTTCGCTAATCCCCTTGCGCTGCAGATAATTTTTTATTGCCGCTTTTTCTGCATGTTCCACTCTGCTTGCTGCAATCTCTTCCAACTGCTCATAGGTAAATGTTCCTGGGGCACTCCTGCCTTTGTTTTCCTCGGGGTCTTTGTTCCCATTTTCCGAATCTTCCCCGTCAAAAAGTGACAGGTCAATAAATAATTTCTCACTCACTTTTGATTCCTCCTTTTTTATTTACGCTGCTTTTTATGCCGTCACGTTTTGGGCAAAATAAAAGAGCCTTGCGGCCCTAAACAAAATCTATACACTTGTACTGCTGATTTACTGCTGTAATTCCCAAAAACCATGAATCTACTAACAGTCTCCCTTCTTCGGTCAACGCTTTCCACTGTATTTCTGTATATCCCGAAGATATTTCTGTTGCAATTTTATCTTTTGTAAGGTTCTGTAAAGAATTAATCAAATTACAGGTCAAGGCTGATATTGCCGAACATACAACATCAGCTCCGTTGTTGTGATATCCTGCATGACCTTCCAACTTTATGCCCGTGTCATTGATTTTTACTTTTACCAATTATTCATCACCTCCCTGTTGCACCGGTGCAACTTTGAACATAACAAAACCACCAGTCGCATTGATATGCCCACTGTCTGCTTAACAGGGAGCATATCGTGTGATTGACTGGTGGTTTCACATTTCTATATTCTCAATTTTATCTGCAATTTCTAAAAGAGTATGCCCGTTAAATAAGTTGCTATTCATAACTTCATCTACCGATTTCACTGTTATCGTATCCCCTCCACACCACATATCAAAATAGTCTGATGCCAGCGGGTCAACTCCACACGATTTCCCCTCAAAATCAAAGAGCAAGTGAGAACATAAGCTTTCAAGATGTTTTCTAATATCAGCCGCACTCATAATATATCTTCATTCTCCTTTCTTTCCTGCATTGTCAATTCCCTCATTGGACGTTCTTTTAGTTTTCCATCTTCACCATATATGTAATCGTGTGCATGTTCTCCATGTTCGCCATACAGGTGTTGTTTTGGGTTTCCATGATTATTATTACTGATCTGCTTCGTCTGCCTTCCATCAGCACCATAATAATTTCTATCTATTCCACCTTTTTTTCCTTCTTTTTGCGTAATAGAATTTGGTATTCCTCGTATAGATGTCCTGTCCACTCTAATTATACGCTTTCCAGCAGCATTTACAATATTACTTTCAATTTTTTTCTGTTCAGTTTTTGTTGGTAAAAACCTTCCCTTGAGTCCATCGTTATATACTCTGTTCATTTGCTGTGGAAGTTTCATCTTATTTGAAAAATCAGTATAGGTCTGCATCTGCCCCTGATATTTTGCTTTTGCGTTGATTACAGTCTCTTCATCAGCGTTTCCCTTTTGGAGCAGATTAATGTCCTGTCTTGATTTTCGCATAGCACGCTCCATTTTTCTCTGCTGCTGGAGAGCTGTATATGTAGTATATTCTTTGCCGTTATATTCCCTAAGGGTATTTTCGTCAGTCATCATCTTTTCAAGCTGTTCATCAGTATATGTCCTTACTGACACCCCCGGAATAAATGCGTTATAGTCATGATAGCAATTTGCTCCATGAAGTCCCGTAACCGTTCCAAGTCCACATACAGATTGTAGCTGTCCATAACTCCAAACACGCCCCTGCCATAACTGGTGTGTTGGTCTTGCACCGGCATGATATGTAACTTCATAATAATCTGTTTTTAATTCTCTTGCTACCTGTTCATTAATCTTTCCCTGTATCTGCCTGAATCCCGTCATTACAGAGCGTCTCGCAGCAACTTCTATCCGGCTGTGATATCCTGTTTTATAATCAATCCACCTGACGCCTGATTTCGTCATCATGTCAACAGTTCTTTTAAGCACCGTATTATAGTCAAATGCTCCGGAATGTATATCCATCATCGCATTGTCCAATGTTTCACGGTAGAAATCCGTCAGCGTACTTGGGCTCTTTTTCCCACTTCTATTTACCGTTATAAATCCCATGGAAGCAGTCATATTTTTAAACGTATCTTTTGTCTGCTCTGCTATTGCAGCAACCATCTGTTTAAGTTCTGTATTTCTCTCATACGGTATTTGCTGCATGCCTGACAAAACATAAGCTTTTTCATGCCCGTAATATTCACTGTATACCCTTTCGGAAAAAATATTATCAAGCTCTTTATCCGTAACTCCTAATGTTTCTTTAATCCATTGTTTGATATCCTCCTCCGATTTCCCAAGCTGTATAGTTCTGCTTATCTGCCAATCCGAAGCAGCTCCCGAAAATCCATTGATTTCGATTTTTCTTACAATGTCTTCCATAATTCTTTCTTCTAAATCTGACATTGCTCTTTCTAATTGTAGTGGTATGGTTTCCAGTTCTCCCTGTGTCATTCGATTACCTCCGCAGGCTTTCCTACTGCTGCCTGTGCCTGTTCCTTTGTTTCTCCATACCATTTTGCCCGGTATTCCCACAAAGGCATTGCACCTATTGCAACATCAGCTTTATCCCGGTTTCTTTCTGCCTCAGTGTCCTCTATAATCGAATCATCAAAATCAATCTTAATCTCCGCACTCTCATCAAGATTTTCGCCCGCTATGTTTCCCAAACGTATAATAATCATTATTAATTCTTTTATGACGCTGTCGAGAATAAGTTCA
>JAGAJD010000055.1 GCA_017626275.1 Lachnospira sp. | reverse complement strand
CCCCCTTTATTGCAATTGTATTATACAATCGCAGCTAATATATATTTATGCGCTAAAAGTAGCCGCCATAGCCTGTTTAATATCATCAATAATATCTTCTACGTTTTCTATTCCGACAGATAATCTGATTAAATCCGCCTGTACACCAGCCTCTGCAAGCTGTTCATCCGAAAGCTGTCTGTGTGTATGGCTTGCAGGGTGAAGTACGGAAGTTCTTGCATCAGCTACATGTGTTACTATTGCTATCATTTTAAGATTATCCATAAACCTAACTGCTGTTGCTCTGTCACCCTTAAGTCCGAAAGAAATAACACCGCATGTTCCGTTCGGCATGTATTTCTGCTGTAATGCATGATATTTACTGCTTTCCAAATCAGGATAATTTACCCATGCAACGCGTTCGTCTGCCTCTAAAAACTTAGCCACACCCAATGCGTTCTGACAGTGTCTTTCCATACGAAGTGCCAGAGTTTCAAGTCCCAGATTAATTAAAAATGCATTTTCAGGAGACTGAATAGAACCCAAATCTCTCATAAGCTGGCTTGTTGCCTTAGTTATGTATGCACCCTTTCCGAATCTCTGCGTATAAATAACTCCATGATATGACTCATCAGGTGTTGTAAGTCCCGGAAATTTATCCGCATATTTTTCCCAGTCAAAATTACCGCTGTCTACAATACAACCGCCAATCGTTGCCGCATGACCGTCCATATACTTTGTTGTGGCATGTGTGACAATATCAACACCATACTTAAATGCCTGGCAGTTAATAGGCGTTGCAAATGTATTATCGACAATAAACGGAACTCCGTTCTTATGTGCAATATTTGCAAATTTCTCCAAATCCAGTACTACAAGTGCCGGATTAGCAATCGTTTCACCAAATACACACTTTGTATTAGGACGGAAGGCTGCCTGAATCTCTTCCTCCGAAGCCTCCGGGTCAACAAATGTAACTTCAATGCCAAGCTTTTTCATCGTAACGCCAAACAGATTAAATGTTCCGCCATAAATTGCTGATGTGCTGATGAAATGATCCCCTGCCTCGCATATATTAAATACTGCATAAAAATTGGCTGCCTGACCTGATGCTGTAAGCATTGCTGCATATCCGCCCTCTAAATCACAAATTTTCTTTGCAACGTAATCATTAGTAGGGTTCTGCAGTCTTGAATAGAAATATCCATCTTTCTCCAAATCAAACAAAGCACCCATCTCATCGCTTGACTCATACTTAAATGTCGTACTCTGTACAATCGGAAGGATTCTCGGCTCACCGTTCTTAGGTTCCCATCCACTCTGTATACATTTTGTTTCTACTCTGTAATCACTCATTATTCTGCTCCATTCTGCTGTATTTTGACGGCTTTCACTCTGCTTATCATCTTATTGTCAACAGAGGCTACCTGAAACAGATAACCGCCGCACTCTGTCTCAAATTGTTCTTTTTCTTCGGGAATTTTTCCCATTTTATATATCATATAACCGTTAATTGTATCAATGTCTTCACATTCAAACTGAATATTAAAAGTCTCTTCAAGCTCCTCAAGCGTTGTCTGTCCGTCAATCATATACGAACCGTCTTCCATAAGGCTTATAAGCTCTTCCTCTTCATCATACTCATCCTGGATATTTCCTACAATCTCTTCAAGAATATCCTCCATTGTTACAATTCCCGCTGTCTGTCCGTATTCATCTACCACTACTGCTATATGTACTTTCTTAGACTGCATTTCCTTGAATAAGAGACTGATATTTCTCGTTTCAGGGATACAATAAGCGTCAAACATAATCTGGTGCTTTAATTCGCACAAACGCTTATTACGATTTTCCTCATCTACATATACCTTTAACAAATCCCTGATATGAAGAATACCGATAATATTATCCACATCTCCGTCAATTACCGGATAACGGGAATAGCTCTCATTTATAATACAATCAAATGCTTCCTGTACAGTTGCAGTACTGTCTATTGCCACAATGCTCTTCCGATGCGTCATAACGTCCTGTGCCTGCTTTTCGCCAAACTCAAAAATGTTACTTATCATCTCTGCTTCATCTTCGTTTAAGACACCCTGTTCATGGCCTTCGTTGACCATATCCATAATCTCTTCACCTGTTACATCTTCATCTTTCTTTCCTCTCGCCTTAATCTTATTAAATAAAGAGGAAATCAGTCCCTCATTCCCATTCCCGGGATGACCATCGTTCATTCTTAATTATCCTTTCTTTTTATAAAACTAATGTTCAAAAATCTGACATCAGCTATAACTTTATCAAATTCATTGATAAATATACCATAAAAGCCCATATATAGTCAATGAAGCTGATTACTTTTCTCACCCATTTCAAGACTGATTAACAAAGCCCTGTTTACTTTATTGATAATTTCATTGTCAAGATGACATACCTTATCCTTCAACCGTTTCTTGTCTATGGTTCTCAACTGTTCCAAAAGAATCACAGAATCTTTTACAATATCGTAATGCATAGAATCTATCTCAACATGTGTCGGCAGCTTTGCCTTGTTCATCTTAGAAGTAATAGCCGCACATATTACCGTCGGACTATGCTTATTTCCTGTATCATTCTGAATAATCAGCACGGGTCTTATACCACCCTGCTCTGAACCTACTACCGGTCTTAAATCTGCATAAAATATATCTCCTCGTCTTATTACCAAAACTATTCACACTCCCCAAAGCACTATTTGATTTATATGTCTTAGTATTTCCAGCTTACGGGCGTGTATTCATTTTTTATAATTTTTTCAAATTCCAGTCCTCATAAAAATAATCATGGCTTCCAATATATTCACCGTTCAGATAATAATTTCTCGGAATCCGCTTTCCTAAATCACAGACAAATTCATAATTAAATGTCCCTGCCAATCCGGCAATCTCCTCTACCGTAATGCACTCATCTCCGTCTTTTCCTATTAAAGTAACCGTATCAGCTCTTGTAACTCCTTCTATGTCGGTCACATCTACCATCATCTGATCCATGCATACTCTTCCCACAATCGGAGCTTTTTTACCTTTAACAAGCACATATCCCTTAGAAGAAAGCGCACGCGGATAGCCGTCTCCGTATCCTACCGAAACCGTTGCAAGCTTTGTCGTTCTTTCTGTTCTAAATATTCCGCCATAGCTCACCCTTTCTCCCTGTGGTATTTCTTTCACCATGGTAATATGACTTTTCAATTCCAAAGCAGGCAAAAGCAATACATTATTTTTCTTTACCTCTTCCGACGGATACATTCCATACATGGCAATTCCCAGACGAACCATATCCATGTTTGCCTCAGGCATATCTATAACCGCCGCACTGTTTGCACAATGCCTGTATTCAAATGTAATCCCCTCTTTTTCCAGTTCATCAAGAAATGCTTTAAACCTCTCCAACTGCTGTTTTGCCCAAGTCTTATCCGCTTCGTCAGACGCCGCAAAATGTGTAAAAATTCCTACGGCACGAAGTCCGTCCATGGACTTTATCCGCTTAACTGCAGCAACTCCCGAACTGTCCGGTTCCAGTCCGATACGTCTCATTCCCGTATCCACTTTAATATGGCAGTATGCAGTCATATCAAGTTTTTTGGCAGTCTCTGATAATCTCTCTGCCGTCTCGACATCAAAGATAGTAGCCGAAACATTATATCTGACCAATTCCTCAAACTCATCAGGATCTATATATCCAAGTACAAGAATCGGCTTATCAATTCCGTTTTTGCGAAGATTAACAGCTTCGTCTAAAGTTGCAACGGCATATCCCGTCACCTTATCATATACCGCCTTAGATACTGCAATCTCTCCATGTCCGTATCCGTCAGCCTTTACAACTGCCAGTGAGCCTGTATTTTCTTTTGTAAGAGCCATTAAATGTTCCACATTCTTTACAATGGCATCAAGATTTACATCTGCATATACTCTGTAATATTTATTTTTCCTACTCATCGTTTTTTACATTCCCTCAACATGTAGCTATTTTATTTAATCCTACCCATTATACCGCAACTTTTTGAAATGTCCAGTGCCATTACTAATCCGGCGGCATTTTCTGCAATATCCAAAGCTTTCATTCCTACAATTCCATATTGCTTCGCCGCTAAGTCTCCTGCTTTTCCATGCAGATATACTCCCATACATACTTTTTTATAAAGACTTATGCCATTCTCATCATCTGTATTTTTCTGCGGTGGAGTCTGCTGCAGAATTACTCCTGCAATTATTCCTGTAAGCACATCTCCCGAACCCGCTGTCGCCATGCCCTGATTACCTGATGAATTAATAT
>JAGAJD010000054.1 GCA_017626275.1 Lachnospira sp. | reverse complement strand
GTTTCAAGGACGCAAAGAGACTTACCAATATTGTGTCAAGAGGCGGCTCTATTATATTTGCATGGATGGAGATGACAGGAAAGGAAAATCCGTTTTACGAGCATTACGACAGAATCCTTGATATATGCCGTGAATATGATGTAACGATGAGCCTTGGAGATGCATGCAGACCGGGCTGTATTGATGATGCGTCAGATATTTCACAGATTGAGGAGCTGGTAACACTGGGCGAGCTTACAAGACGTGCATGGGAAAAGGACGTGCAGGTTATGATAGAGGGACCGGGACATATGCCTCTTAATCAGATTAAGGCAAATATGGAGATACAGAAGACTATCTGCAAGGGCGCACCTTTTTATGTATTAGGACCGCTTGTTACGGATATTGCACCGGGATATGACCATATTACATCTGCTATCGGTGGTGCTATTGCTGCGACCTACGGAGCTTCTTTTCTCTGCTATGTTACTCCGGCAGAGCATTTAAGACTTCCTGACCTCGAGGACGTTAAAGAGGGAATTATCGCTTCAAAGATTGCGGCACATGCGGCAGACATAGCGAAAGGAATTCCGGGTGCGGCAGACTGGGACAGACAGATGAGTACTGCAAGAAAGAAGCTTGACTGGGAAGCCATGTTTGACTTGGCTATCGATCCTGAAAAAGCAAGAAGATATAGGGAATCGGCAAAGCCTGAAAAGGAAGATACATGTTCTATGTGCGGTAATTTCTGTGCGGTAAAAAATATGAACAGGATTCTTGACGGGGAAATAGTAAGCATCTTTGACGAATAATTGAATAATTAATTAAGAAAACGGTGTGGTTTCATTTATATTTATTTGAAACCACACCGTTTTAGATTTTATGAATTACTGATTTCCATTTCTTTTCTGCTGCTGTGTTTAAATATGCGGCTGTAATCTACCACATATACCAAAATATACATAATTATCATCAGGATAACAGCACCAATAACATCTGTTAAAGAGTGCTGCTTAATAAGTACAGTTGACATGCATATAGAAATGCAAAGAATCAGGGAGCTGATGTCAACTATTTTGTGGCGGCGAACCCAGTCACTCCGGTGCAATGCAATGTGTACCGCAAGTGAATTGTATACATGTATACTCGGAAATACATTTGTCGATGTATCGCTCTGGTAAAGTCGTGCAACCATTGCACCGAAAATATTATCCGGCAAAGTATCAGGGCGCAGTGTTAATCCGCTTGGATAAATCATGCATATAGTCAGAGATAACGACATTCCTATAATAAGAACAAGTGCAAATCTCAAAAATTCGGAATCCGATGCTGTAAATAACATATAAATACAGGCGCCTATAACATAGAAAAACCACAAAGTATATGGTATAATAAAATATACACAGAAAGGTATCATATCATCGATAGCAGTATTGATAATATGTATATTCGGCGAAGTCATTGTTATTGTTTTTTCCAGATAAAAGAACCATGGAAGATATATAAACAGATAACAGCCACATAATAAACGCCAGTTCTTTTTTATAAAATTCATAATAACCTCCGTTAATACAGAATAATACTTACAGTTTAATATTATTTTAATACATAGATTAGTGAATTATAACACGATATCTGATGCATTGCAAGTTTGTGGGAATAATAATAACAGGTAATTCTTAGAAATTAACTGAGAAAAAAATATAAAAAAATATAAAAAAATTCTTAACGAAAAATACAGGGCGATTCAGTTATTTACAAAATATATATAAATGTAATATAATAAATTGTATATGTCTGTCTGTAAACACAGCGGACAGGAATGGAGAATGGTATGTTACGGCTTAATCACCTCAAAAAGTCATATAATAAAAAGACAGAAATATTATCAGATATTAATTATACATTTAAAGAAGGTATTCTTTATCCTGTTTTGGGAAGAAATGGTTCGGGAAGGACTACATTATTTGAGTGTATCAGTGAGGATATAGCGATTGATTCGGGAACGATTGAAACAAAGGAAAAAAGTACTATATTTTTGGCTGCAAAGCAGAGTATTCTTCCTATGTATGTTACCGGCTATGAATATATTCGGTTTTTGTGTGAATTAAAAAATATTGCCATACCGGCAGATGAATTTTTAGACAGGGTAAAAATGGAAGAGAACTCAAGAGATACATTAATCGGAGAGTTAAGCTTTGAAGATAAAAAAAGACTCCAGCTTGCGGCTTTTCTTGTTCAGAAACCGTATGTTATACTGTTTGATGAACCGTTTGATTATTGTGATGAGACGTATACAAATGATTTTCTTGAGGTACTCGAATCGGTAAAGAAAGATCATATTATACTGATTTCAACCGGGTTGTTGGAAGTGGCAGGAAAGATTTCAGATGAATTTTTAGTGCTTAATAACGGAGAATTAAACTCCGTTCCGAAGGAAACCCTGCAGATACCGGAGATTAGAGCGGCAGTATTAGAGATTATCGGGGAGAGTAATGTGGAAAATCCTTAAATAAAAGATTGTTCCACAATGCCAACAAGTTGGCAGGGCTATTTGTGTTGGGAACGCCACAAATAGCTGATTATTTGCGGCGTTCTCGGAATGGAGATTAGTGTGGAAATTTATAGAAAAATGTTTGCGGAAAAGATTTTAAGTTTCCATGAGGGAACGAACAGAATCTTGAAGCTGCTTATGGGGCTGCCTGTTATCGGGCATCATGTGAGCAGTAAGATATTTAACAGAAAAAATTCCAAATTAAGAACAGTAATAGGACTTGTGGCAGTACTTGTAAGAGGCGTTTGGCAATTTATAAAAAAGTATCTTTATGTTGCGTGTTTTATGTATATTCCGTATCTTTTTATGGCACATTTTTGTCCTCTGATTGCTTCAAATCAGGAATCGGCAATGCTGTTTATGTTTTTTGTTCTGTCTTCGGTATGCGGAAGCTTTGCAAACAATACACTTTTTGCGATGGGAGACAGAGACTATTTAATGGTAAAGGTAGTACTTGTCAGTCCGTATATGAACTTCCTGGGAAGACTTGCGGTAAAGATGATTACGGATTTAATATATTTTACTATTATATTATGTATGTTTGGCGTATCATTTGCAAACAGTCTGCTTGTCAGTATTGTTACAGTATGTATCAGACCTGTCGGAGAAATGTTTGCACTTGTCGGATTTGAAAATATCAGGTCAATGTATGACAGCAGAAATGCTTTTAACGGTACGGTTATAGCCGTGTGTATTCTGATTGCATACGGGCTGCCGCTGCTTGAAAGAAGAATCAGTTCTGACTGGCTTATTTTTGTAAATCCCGTATTTGTTGTGGTGAGCCTTTTTATAGGAGTATTTGCTGTATACTACTGTTGGAGTTATCCGCATTACAGAAAGATTATGAGAGAAGCAGTTCATATTAAGAGAGAAATTTAATGGAAACGGAGTGAGATTATCAATGGAAGGCAATAAGACTGTTTTGAAGATATTGACAAAGCTTGGACTTTTAGTAGTGTTATGCCTTGTTATACTGATAATTGTGCACTCAAACTATAAGAATAAACAGGCAAATCAGATAACACTCAAGTCAAGGTATACATTTCATATAAGAATAGATGAAGAGGGAAAAGTTTCAGAGGATAAAAACGAGGACGACACGAAAACGGAGAGTTATAAGGAATTTAATTCGTTAAAGCTTAATGAAATTGCGGATATTTGGACTAATGAATTTTTGGCTCAATTTACGCAAAAGTATCTTTCATGGTCTAAGAGCTTAAGAAAGATAAAAATAAATGATTCTGAGATACTTGACAGGGAGAACAAAACGGTACTTATAAGCTTTTCGGCACAATTAAAAGATAGTAATTCCGAATATTTTCAGTCGTGGGACGGCGTTATGGATAATGGTGTTATGCATTGCGAATGGGTTGTTACGTTTGCATTGGATAATTACTATGACGGAACGGCGGCTGTTTATGTTGAAGATATCGTATCGCCCGAAGAATATGGAATTGCAAGATATAATGAAAGCCTTAAGGAAAATGTATCCGGGAAAACAGAAAATCAGGCATCTTCATCGGGCAATTCGTTGATTAAATATGAGATAAGAGAGAATACTCTGTTTGTTACATACGATGGAGGTGCAAAATATATTACTGTTCCTGTTGACTGTGCAAATCTTTTGTTAGAGGACGGTTCCACGACACAGCTTGCAGACGGAAGCTGGTTTATGAGCATGGACAAGACGGCATTTGTATATGGCGGCAAGACGATAGACAATAACAGGATTCCGGTCACGTTGATTTATTCGTCTGATAAAGGAGAAAACTGGATTACATGTGAAATTGATACGTTATATGATGCTAACTATTATTATGTACAGTTTTTTGATGAAAATACAGGTGTGATAGTTATAGGCTACGGCAAAAACGGAAATCAGCAGGCATCAAGAATTTATGAGACATCAGACGGAGGTCAGACATGGGAGTCTGTCGGAAGCGGTCCTGCATTAAATGTTTTAAAGGGTGTAATATATATTGATTCGGATATAGGTTTCTTCTGCTATGATTATGTAGATGGCATGGACAGCAATCTTTATATGACAAGGGACGGCGGAAAGACATTTTCAAAGGTTGCCCTGGAACCACAGGAGCTGGACAGCACAGCGGCAAACGCACAGACAACAGCGGCAGACAGTACTAAGCAGACGGACGGCAGAACAGATAAAGCGGAAGAGGGCAAGCTTACATGGAGCGATGTGTATAAGGAGGCTATTGTTCCTGTTTATGATGAAGAGGAGATTCTTACTGTTTATCTGACGCAGGGAAGAAACGGAGTATATAATAACGGTAAGACGGTTGCAAAATATCAGTCGGTTGACAAGGGTGTGACATGGAAATATATAGGACAGTTGGAGATTAGTTGATAAGCGACTTGAATAGTAACATTTTTACTTTAAAATCTAAGTAAATTTAGCTTGAAATAATATCTCCGGTATGATAAAATTGATTAAATTTGAGAAGAAAAGACATTTTTGTGTCTTTTTTTTTGCGCAAAAGTAGCAAAATAAATACGAAAGGAAATTAGGTGGCATTCATGAAAGCATTTTTAATTCTTGAAGATGGAACAGTATTTACTGGAACGAGTATTGGTTCTACCCGCGAAATAATTAGTGAGATTGTCTTCAATACATCAATGACAGGGTATCTGGAGGTGCTGACTGATCCGTCCTATGCAGGACAGGCAGTAACAATGACATATCCGTTAATCGGAAATTACGGCGTATGTTATAAGGATATGGAGTCTTTGAAAGCATGGCCGGACGGATATATAGTAAGAGAACTTTCCAGAATGCCTAGCAACTTCAGAAATGAAGACCCTATCCAGAAATTCCTTGCGGATAATGATATACCGGGTATCAGCGGAATTGATACGAGAGCCCTTACAAAGATTTTACGTGAAAAGGGTACAATGAACGGAATGATTACTACTAATGAGAACTATAATCTTGAAGAGGTTCTTCCAAAGATTAAGGCGTACTCTGTAAAGGGCGTTGTAGATAAGGTTACATGCAAAGAGAAAAAAGTGTTAAAGGGCGACGGATTAAAGGTTGCGCTGCTTGATTTCGGTGCAAAAAATAATATTGCCAATTCATTAAACAAGAGGGGCTGTGAGGTTACTGTATATCCTGCAAGAACCACGGCAGAGGAGATTTTAAGCACTAATCCTGACGGAATTATGCTTTCTAACGGTCCTGGAGATCCTAAGGAACGTGAATTTGAGATTGCAGAGATTAAAAAGCTTTATGACAGCAATGTGCCTATTTTTGCAATTTGTCTTGGACATCAGTTAATGGCGCTTGCAACAGGTGCAGATACCCATAAGTTAAAATACGGTCACAGAGGTGCGAACCACCCTGTAAAGGATTTAAAGACAGGAAAGGTATATATTTCATCACAGAATCACGGTTATGTGGTAGATGAAACGACACTCAATCCTGAAATTGCAAAGCCTGCATTTGAGAATGTAAACGATAAGACAAATGAAGGTCTTGAGTATATAGGCAAGAACATTTTTACTGTGCAGTTCCACCCGGAAGCCTGTGCAGGCCCGCAGGATACAGCATATCTTTTTGACAGATTTATTGAGATGATGAAGAAGGAGGACTAAGAAATGCCAAAGAATCCAGATATTAAGAAAGTATTGGTGATAGGTTCAGGCCCGATTATTATTGGACAGGCAGCAGAGTTTGACTATGCAGGTACTCAGGCATGCCGTTCGTTAAAGGAAGAGGGTATTGAAGTAGTTTTAGTCAACTCTAATCCTGCTACGATTATGACAGATAAAGATATTGCTGATGAGGTTTATATAGAGCCTCTTACGGTTAAAGCCTTAGAGCAGATTATCTTAAAGGAAAAGCCGGATAGTATTCTGCCTACGCTCGGAGGACAGGCAGGCTTAAATCTTGCAATGGAAATTGCAGAAACAGGCTTTCTTGAAGAGCATAATGTAAAGTTAATCGGTACAACTGCGCTTACTATCAAAAAAGCAGAAGACCGCTTAATGTTTAAGGAAACTATGGAAAAGATTGGCGAGCCTTGTGCTGCGTCACTTGTAGTTAATAATATTAAAGACGGTGAAGAATTTGCAGCTAAAATTGGTTATCCGGTAGTGCTTCGTCCTGCTTACACATTGGGCGGAAGCGGCGGTGGTATCGCTCATAACGTACAGGAATTAAGGGAAATTCTTGAGAACGGTTTAAGACTTTCACGAGTTGGAGAGGTTTTAGTTGAGCGTTGTATTGCGGGCTGGAAGGAAATTGAATACGAAGTAATGCGTGACGGTAACGGTAACTGTATTACTGTATGTAATATGGAAAATATTGACCCTGTTGGTGTGCATACAGGCGACAGTATCGTTGTGGCACCGTCACAGACACTTTCTGATAAGGAATATCAGATGTTAAGAACATCTGCTTTAAATATTATTGATGAGCTTGGAATCACAGGCGGCTGTAACGTACAGTATGCGCTTTACCCTGAAAGCTTTGAGTACTGTGTAATCGAGGTTAATCCTCGTGTAAGCCGTTCTTCTGC
>JAGAJD010000053.1 GCA_017626275.1 Lachnospira sp. | reverse complement strand
TAATAAGAATATACTTCAGGATAAAATAAAGCAATTACATACCCCATTGCATAAATCGCAATAATATACAGCATAAGATTGTTAATGGCATATTTGCCAAATTTGCGTTCTAACTTATCGAACCATTTCATAGTGTTAAACAAGTCCTTTCTTTTTGCTTTCTGATTATATTCTAAAGTATAAGTAACACCAATTAATTTGTCAATCGAGCCACAGACTTTTACTAATTAAATTTATATTAAAAATAAGGTCTTTATTGAAATTTTATTTTTTTCATACTATAATAAGTCAGATTGCATATTTTCGACAAATTTTTAAAATTTATATTATGCTTTATATTATTAAATAAAGGAGGAAGGCTTTGGCCTGTATTTATGAATACATACAAATTAGGAATTGATATCGGTTCTACAACAGTTAAAATTGCAGTTCTTGATATGAACAACCAGCTTCTTTTTTCTGACTATGAAAGACATTTTGCCAACATTCAGGAAACACTGCAAATGCTCCTTGAGCGTGCAGTCTCAAAACTTGGCAGCTTTAATGTACATCCTGTCATTACAGGTTCCGGAGGACTTACTCTCGCCACACATTTGGAAGTACCGTTCACCCAGGAGGTAGTTGCTGTGTCTACTGCACTTCAGGACTATGCTCCGCAGTGTGATGTAGCTATTGAGCTTGGAGGCGAGGACGCTAAAATCATTTATTTTACAAATGGTGTAGACCAGCGAATGAATGGTATCTGTGCCGGTGGTACAGGCTCTTTTATTGACCAGATGGCAACGCTTCTTCAGACTGACGCTTCAGGATTAAATGAATATGCCAAAAATTTCAAATCCATATATCCTATTGCGGCACGCTGCGGTGTATTTGCCAAATCTGATATCCAGCCTTTAATTAATGAAGGAGCTACAAAAGAAGATTTAGCTGCTTCAATCTTTCAGGCTGTTGTAAATCAGACTATAAGCGGACTTGCCTGCGGAAAGCCAATCAGAGGAAATGTTGCGTTTCTTGGCGGACCTCTGCACTTCCTCTCTGAATTAAGACAGGCATTTATAAGAACTTTAAGTCTTAGACCTGACCAGATTATTGCACCTGACCACTCTCATCTTTTTGCGGCGGTAGGTTCTGCAATGAATTATAAAGAAGAATGTCTTATCCCTGTTGACGATATTATTAGTCGTCTTCAGCAAAAGATTAAGCTTGATTTTGAAGTGGAACGTATGGAGCCTCTTTTTAAAGATCAGTCTGATTATGAGACTTTCCAAAAGAGACATGCTGCTCATAAGGTAGAGACACGTATGCTTTCGGAATACCGCGGTAACTGTTATCTCGGTATCGATGCCGGTTCTACTACTACTAAGGTTGCACTTGTCGGGGAAGACGGAAAACTGCTCTACTCATTTTACAGCAGCAATAACGGTTCTCCTTTGGCTACGACAATCCGCGCAATAAAGGAAATATACAGCCTGCTCCCTGAAGGAGCTAAGATTGTACATTCATGCTCAACGGGATACGGTGAGGCTTTAATCAAATCAGCGCTCATGTTAGATGACGGCGAGGTTGAGACTGTATCTCATTTCTATGCTGCTGCTTTCTTTGACCCTGAAGTTGACTGTATAATCGACATTGGCGGACAGGATATGAAATGTATCAAAATCAAAAATCAGACAGTTGATTCGGTACAGTTAAACGAGGCATGTTCATCAGGCTGCGGCTCATTTATAGAAACCTTTGCGAAATCATTAAATTTCAGTGTTGAAGACTTTGCCAAAGAAGCTCTTTTTGCAAAGCACCCTATTGATTTGGGAACACGCTGTACAGTATTTATGAATTCCAAGGTTAAACAGGCGCAGAAAGAAGGTGCCGAAGTTGCTGATATCTCTGCCGGACTTGCTTACTCTGTTATAAAAAATGCTTTATATAAGGTAATAAAAATAGCAGAGCCGGGAGATTTAGGAAAACATATCGTTGTACAGGGCGGAACTTTCTATAATGATGCTGTTTTAAGAAGCTTTGAAAAGATTACGGGAGTTAATGCTGTGCGCCCTGATATCGCAGGTATTATGGGTGCTTTCGGTGCTGCGTTAATTGCCAGAGAACGCTATGACGGAATTTCAGAATCCTCAATGCTTTCTATTGATAAGATTAACAGCTTAACCTATGAAACCAAGCTTACACGCTGCAAGGGCTGTACTAACAACTGCCACCTGACAATTAACAAATTCTCAGGCAACCGTCAGTTTATAACAGGTAACCGTTGTGAGCGCGGACTTGGCAAAGAAAAAAGCACAGAAAAGCTTCCAAACCTTTTTGATTTCAAATTAAAGAGACTTTTTGGCTATGACTCTCTTTCTGAAAGTGACGCAAAACGTGGTACTGTCGGTATTCCACGTGTTTTAAATATGTATGAAAACTACCCGTTCTGGCATACATTTTTTACAAAGCTTGGTTATCGTGTAGTTCTTTCACCTCAGTCAAGCCGAAAAATTTACGAACTTGGTATTGAATCCATTCCGTCAGAATCAGAGTGCTACCCTGCCAAGCTGGCGCATGGACATATCTCATGGTTAATTAAACAGGGAATAAAATTTATTTTTTATCCTTGTATTCCATATGAGCATAAGGAAATCGATAAGACAAACAACCACTATAACTGTCCTATTGTAACTTCATATGCCGAAAATATTAAAAATAATGTAGAAGAATTGAAGATTGAACATGTTGATTTCTGCAATCCATTCCTCTCTTTTGAAAATGAAGAAATTCTCGCCAAAAGATTAAGCGAAGAATTTTCAGATATTCCTAAATCAGAGGTTACTGCTGCTGTTGCTGCTGCATGGAAAGAAATGATGCAGTCTAAGGAAGATGTGCGCAAAAAAGGTGAAGAAGTAATCAAATACCTTGACGAGACAGGAAAACGAGGTATCGTGCTTGCAGGACGTCCATACCATACCGACCCTGAAATCAATCATGG
>JAGAJD010000052.1 GCA_017626275.1 Lachnospira sp. | reverse complement strand
ATATGATTGTTATATGTCAGAGCCTGTTGTGGAAGATGACGCAAAGGGCGTTGGTCCATTTTTACTTGCATACACAGAATTATTAAGATATAAAAACAATTAATTTTAAACAACGAGGGAGCCGGGCATAATAAGCAGGCTCCCTGTTTGCATATTAAATGCCGCTTGCGCGGCGGATTGGAGAACGGTATGAAACCATATGTTACAATGAAAGAAGTAATGGAAAAGCAGGGAGAGGGAAACAGAAGCTATCGTTTTCTGACGGCAGAAAACGGCTGTATTAACGGCTGTGCTTCAGGAATAACGATTTATGATGATTATGAATTTAGTGACAGACCGGGAAGACATGAAGACCAGGAAGGTTTTTATGTTTTAGAGGGTGAGGGCTTTGCAAAGCTTGATGATTTGGAATTTCCTATTCAGGCAGGTGATTCCTTTATTGCGCTTCCGGGAGTTGCACATACGATTAAGACCAAGAAAGGCAGTCAACCTGTAAAGGTGTTCTGGTTTCACAGTGCTGTTTAAAAAGGGGGATTGTAAGCGTGCAGGAGGATTTAAAGGATTCAGCAAAGGAGAGTATGACGGAAGAAGATTTTATAATCTCAGAAGATGAATTTGAAGAGAAAAAGAAATGGCTTTTTAAAGAGAATATTCGGCTGGAGGAATTGCGTAAAAATCTGGAGCAGCAGCAGGAAAATCTTGAGGAAGAAAAAAAGGTTGTGGATATTCAGAAACAGATGTTAGAGCGTCAGAAGCGGCACTCTGCGCTGTTGAAGGAGCAGCTTGACAACCAGAAGCGTTTATTTGACAGGCAGTGGCAGATTTTGGAGCGTGAGACGCGCCAGCTTGCCATTGACAGGGAAAAATTTAAGCGGGATAAGCTGATGTACCGTGATGAAGTATATCGCGAAGCCAGAAGAAATCTGACTTACAAAAAAGAAGCAAATATGTTTTTTAAGGGAGTTCGGGATAATGTTTCCCTAAAAAAGCGTTATAAGGCTTTGTTAAAAATATACCACCCTGATAACTTAAACGGCGATAAGGAAATTCTGCAGGCAATCAGTGCAGAATATGAAAGTTTAAGCCGGTCATATTTGCCATAGGCTGATGTAAAAATGTGCTTGACATTCCTGCATAGTGAATATAATATTACTTAGGAAACTAAGAAATGGAGGGCGATATGGTTTCTCTTACACGAAGCGCTGCAAGATACGTCAGCAAACTTTCAAATAAACTGCGCAGAAAATTGGATATGCTTTCCTCAAGAAAAGAGTTTAGCGGTTCGCAAGGCAGAACACTTCATTTTTTGCTTGCACAGACAGATGATGTATTTCAAAAGGATATTGAGGAAGAATATAGTATACGTCCGTCAACTGCAACAGAATTATTAAAGCAAATGGAGAAAAACGGGCTTATAGTACGGGAACCGGTGTCTTATGATAATCGGTTAAAAAAAATTGTCCTGACTGATAAAGCACTGATATATAAAAAACAGGTTGTAGACGATTTGACTGAATTAGAAGAAACGCTGACAAGAGGTATCTCTGAAGAAAAAATGAAAATTTTTTTTGAGGTAATAGAGAAAATGATGGATAACTTATCTGAATGAAATAAATGATTTTTCAAAGGGGAAGTTATTCCCTATGATTTTGAAGTATTCAATTCCGGCAGCAATTTCACTTTTGATTACAGCGATTTATAATATTGTTGACCGAATATTTGTAGGAAACTTTAACGGCACTTCGGCATTAGCAGGGTTGTCAATCTGTTTTCCTCTTTCATATATGATGATGGCTTTAAAGACAATAAAAACTAAATTGTTTGTGAGAAGTCATGTATTTATATAAAAAATTTAGTGACTGAAAATGGAAGGAAAAGAGATGGAAGGCATAAAACTATATGAACATAAAGTTCAGTATTACGAGACAGACCAGATGGGAATTGTACATCATTCCAATTATATCCGCTGGTTTGAGGAGGCAAGAACCTATTTGCTTGAGGAGATAGGCTTCGGCTATAAGAAAATGGAGGAAGAGGGCATTATAAGCCCTGTTCTTTCAGTGCAGGCTGATTACAAGACAATGACACGTTATTCCGATATAGTTACGATAGATGTAAAGATCAGGGAATACAACGGCATTAAACTTACTGTCGGATATACCGTTTCTGATAAGGAAACGGGAGAGGTACGCTGTGTTGGCGAGACGAGACACTGTTTTTTAGATACTCAGGGGCGTCCTCTTTCGCTGAAACGCTCATATCCTGAGATAAATAAGTTGTTTGAAGAGATGATACATGTACGGTAAAAATTCTTAATTAAAAAAATATTAATATTTTAAAGTTGTTGAATCGCCCAACTTGGTGTATAATTCAGAATTAAGTACAGATAATAAAGGAGATTTGATATGTTTAAAATTAATGACAATTATTTAAAGCTTCCGGGAAGCTATCTTTTCTCAACGATTGCTAAGAAAGTAAATGCATTTCAGGCAGCCAATCCTGATAAAGAAATAATAAGACTTGGTATTGGCGATGTTACACTGCCTTTAGCACCTGTTGTAATTGACACACTTCACAGTGCCGTAGATGAGATGAGCAAGGCAGAGACATTTAAGGGTTATGCGCCGGATTTGGGATATGATTTCTTAAGAAATGCCATTGCTGATTTTGATTATAAAAGACGCGGCGCAGATATAAGCGCAGACGAGATTTTCGTAAGCGACGGCGCAAAGTCTGATTCAGGTAATATCGGAGATATTTTCTCTGTGGACAATAAGATTGCAGTATGTGACCCTGTTTATCCTGTTTATGTAGATACTAATGCTATGGCAGGAAGAACAGGAGACTACCTTCCTGACCAGCAGAAGTGGAGCAACGTTATCTACATGCCATGTACGGCAGAGACTAATTTTGCACCTGAACTTCCAAAGGAAACACCTGATATAATTTATCTTTGTTTCCCGAATAATCCGACAGGTTCAACAATTACAAAGGACGAGCTTCAGAGATGGGTTGACTATGCCAATAAGGTTGGAGCCGTTATTATCTATGATGCAGCTTATGAAGCATACATTTCAGAGGATAATGTACCTCATACTATTTATGAGTGCGAGGGTGCAAGAACATGTGCGATTGAGCTTAGAAGCTTCTCAAAGAATGCAGGCTTTACAGGAACAAGACTTGGTTTTACAGTAATCCCTAAGGATTTAAAGAGCGGCGATGTTACGCTTCACAGCCTTTGGGCAAGACGTCACGGAACTAAGTTTAACGGCGCTCCTTATATTATCCAGAGAGCCGGTGCTGCTGTTTATACAGAAGAGGGACAGAAGCAGACAGGTGAGCAGATTGCTTATTATATGAATAATGCAAAGACTATTTTAGAGGGCTTAAAGTCAGCAGGTTACACTGTTTCAGGCGGTGTCAATGCACCTTATATCTGGTTAAAGACACCGGATAATATGACTTCATGGGATTTCTTTGACTTCCTTCTTGAAAAAGCTAACGTTGTCGGTACTCCGGGTTCAGGTTTCGGCCCAAGCGGCGAGGGATATTTCAGACTGACAGCATTCGGTTCATATGAAAATACAGTCAAGGCTCTTGAGAGAATTAAGGCTATATAATTAAACAATAAAAATTGTAATTTTACTATAAATCCGCTATACTAAGGGTAAATAACCTTGGTATAGCGGTTTTTTTGTGGAAAGAATGTACTGATTGGTTAGTAGCAGCTTATTTTATTTATAAAAAGCTCAAAAAAACTTTTATAAAAGAATTTGATAAAACATATGGAAAAGAATGTGAAAATATTGTATTATAAAAGTACAAAAACAAGCAAATATACAAATGGAGGTTTATAATTTATGTGGTTAGCAGATTTGGAAAATGGAAATTACCGCAATCCTATTCTTTATGCCGATTATTCGGACCCGGACGCAATCAGAGTGGGAGAGGACTACTTTATGATTGCCTCAAGCTTTTGTAATGCACCGGGACTTCCGATTTTACATTCAAAGGATTTAGTAAATTGGAAAGTGGTAAATTATGCGCTTGATAATATACCGGAATTCAGATACCGAAATCCTATTCATGGCTGTGGTGTGTGGGCGCCTTCTATAAGATATCATGAGGGAACTTACTACATTTGTTTCCCGATGCCTGATGAGGGAATCTATATGACAACGACAAAAGATCCGTTCGGCAAATGGAGCAAGCCTGTTAATATAAGACCGGGTGCGGGTTGGATTGATCCGTGTCCATTCTGGGACGATGACGGAAAAGCATATCTGGTAGCAGGTGTTGCGAAGAGCCGTATCGGTTATAAGAGTGTATTACATATGGTAGAAATGCAGCCTGACGGTATGGGACTGATTGGCGAGGAAGTAAAGATTTTTGACGGCAATGAAAATGATCAGGTTACGATTGAAGGACCTAAGATGTACAAGCGCAACGGCTGGTACTATGTTTTTGCTCCGGCAGGCGGCGTAAAGACAGGTTGGCAGACAGTGCTTCGTTCAAGGAATCCGTTTGGCCCATATGAGTATAAGGTTGTTATGCGTCAGGGAGATTCACCTGTGAACGGCCCTCATCAGGGTGCATGGGTAGACACTGTGACAGGTGAGGACTGGTTTTTACATTTTCAGGACGTTTATGCTGCAGGAAGAATTATTCACTTACAGCCAATGCACTGGGAAAATGACTGGCCTATTATCGGCGTAAATAAGGACGGCAATGATTACGGCGAACCTGTTATGGAATATAAGAAGCCTGATATCGGAAAGACAGCCGAGGAGCTTGCTGATAAAGCTAAATATCCTGTATGCGAGCCTGACTGTGACGATGATTTTACAAAGGATACGCTTGGT
>JAGAJD010000051.1 GCA_017626275.1 Lachnospira sp. | reverse complement strand
GAATGAGAGGTAATATATGAGCAGATATACAAAAAATGATATATTCAGAATGGTAGAGGAAGAAGATGTTGAGTTTATCAGACTTCAGTTTACTGATATGTTCGGAGTTTTAAAAAATGTTGCTATTACCTCAAGCCAGCTTGAAAGGGCATTGGATAATAAATGTATGTTTGACGGTTCATCTGTGGAAGGGTTTGTAAGAATTGAGGAATCGGATATGTATCTGTATCCTGATTATGATACATTTGAAATATTTCCGTGGAGACCTCAGAACGGCAAAGTTGCACGACTGATATGTGATGTGTATACAACTGACGGAAAGCCGTTTGAGGGCGATTCAAGAAATGTATTAAAGAAAGTCATAAAAGAGGCTGCTGATTTAGGATACATATTTGAGGTTGGACCGGAATGTGAATTTTTCCTGTTCCATACAGACGAAAACGGACTTCCGACAACGATTACTCATGAGAAAGCGGGATATTTTGATTTGGGACCTGTGGATTTAGGTGAGAATGTCAGAAGAGATATGATTCTGACACTTGAGGACATGGGTTTTGAGATTGAAGCGTCGCATCATGAGGTGGCACCGGCTCAGCATGAGATAGATTTCAGATATGATGAGGCGTTGATTACTGCAGATAATATTATGACATTTAAGCTTGCGGTAAAGACGATTGCAAAAAGACACGGGCTTTATGCCACATTTATGCCAAAGCCTAAACATGGAATTAATGGTTCAGGTATGCATGTTAATATGTCGCTTGCAGGTCTGGGCGGAAAAAATATTTTTGCAGATGAAAATGATGCGTTAGGCTTATCAGAGGACGCATATCATTTTATCGCAGGACTGCTTGAACATGCGAAGGGAATGACGGCTATAACTAATCCGCTTGTCAATTCTTATAAGAGACTTGTTCCGGGGCATGAAGCACCTGTATATATTGCATGGTCGGCAACTAACAGAAGTCCTCTTATCCGTATTCCGTCATCAAGAGGACAGGGAACACGTGTAGAATTAAGAAGCCCGGATCCTGCAGCAAATCCTTATCTTGTGCTTGCGGTATGTCTTGCGGCAGGTCTTGACGGTATAAAGAGAAAATTAGAGATACCAAAAAGCCTAGACTGTAATATATTTGCAATGACAGATGAGGAAAGAAATGCGGCAGGCATTGAGAAGCTTCCTGAAAATTTATATGAGGCAGTAAAATGTCTTAACGAAGATAAATTTATATGTGAGGTATTAGGGGAGCATATTGTTTCAAAATATACGGAAGCCAAGTTAAAAGAGTGGGAAGATTACAGAACAAGAGTTTCGCAGTGGGAAATCGATGAATATCTTTACAAGTTCTAATGTGTAAAACAGTAACGTTGAAATTAGAACGGAGGAAAAAGCGATGTCAACACTAATTGTAGCATTTCCCAAAATAGAAGAGGCGAAAGCTGTAAGAAATCTGTTAGTTCGGAAAGGATATGAGGTTGCTGCTGCATGTACATCGGGAGCACAGGTCATTAATACGGCTGACAGACTTTCAGACGGCATAATTATCTGCGGCTATAAGCTGTCGGATAATATGCTGTATTCAGAAGTATATGATTACAAGCCGAAAAGTTTTGAACTGCTTCTTGTGGCATCAAGGAATCTGTGGGAGGATTGTCAGGACAATGATATTGTTTGTGCGGCAATGCCCATTAAAGTAAATGATTTAGTAAATACGGTTGAAATGATGCTGCAGATGCAGTTCAACAGAAGGAAAAAGCAGCGTTCACAGCCGAGACGCAGAAGCCCGCAGGAACAGAAGATTATTGATGAGGCAAAGGCAATTCTTATGAATAAGAATAATATGTCGGAGCAGGAAGCATTTCGATATATACAAAAGTGCAGTATGGACAGCGGAAATACGATGGTAGAATCGGCGTCTATGGTGATTGGGATTTATTCAGATATGTAATAAGCAGATATGGAGGCAGCAGATATGAGATTTACAAAAATGCAGGGTGCAGGTAATGACTATGTTTATGTGGATTGTACTAAAGAGGAATTAAAGAATCCGGCAGAGACAGCCGTTGCAGTAAGCGACAGGCATTTTGGAATCGGAGTTGACGGACTGATACTTATAAAAAATTCGCAGTGTGCAGACTTTTTTATGGAAATGTATAATGCCGACGGTTCGCAGGGAGAGATGTGCGGCAACGGAATACGCTGCGTGGGTAAATTTGTATATGATAATGGACTGACAGATAAGAAAGAAATAACCGTGGATACTCTGGCAGGAATTAAAACTCTTCAGCTTTATACGGGAAGTGACGGAAAAGTTAAAACGGTAAAGGTTGATATGGGAGCACCGATTCTTGAAGCACAGGCTATACCTGTTGATGTAGGCGCATTTGAAGCGGCAGGAGAATTAAAGGGAACGGACAGAGTTATTTCACAGCCGCTTATCGTGGAAGGTACGGAATATGCGGTTACATGTGTATCTATGGGAAATCCGCATGCGATTGTTTATATTGATAATAAAATTGATATAAAGAAGTTTGAGATAGAAAAGACAGGACCTGCATTTGAGAACCACAAGGCATTTCCTAACAGAATTAATACTGAATTTATTCAGGTTGTTGACAGACAGAATCTCAATATGCGCGTGTGGGAGCGCGGTTCAGGAGAGACGCTTGCCTGCGGAACAGGCGCATGTGCAAGTCTTGTTGCGACAGTATTAAACGGAATGTGCGATGAGACAGCAGTACTTCATCTTCTGGGCGGCGATTTGAAAATTACATGGGACAGAGAAGAAAATACAGTATATCTGGAAGGACCGGCAGAGACGGTCTTTACCGGAGAATGGTAAGACAGGGAGGATTAAGCTATTATGATGGCAGAACAGAACATGAAAGAATTTATTGATGTATTATCGTCAAAGGCACCGGTTCCGGGCGGCGGCGGTGCGTGTGCGTATGTAGCGGCGGCAGGTATGGCGCTTGGCTCTATGGTTGCCAATCTGACTACGGGCAAGAAAAAATATGCGGAGTATCAGCAGGAAATTGATGAAATCTTAGAAAAGGCAGCGGTGATTTCTAAGGAATTAATCGAATATATGGATAAAGATGCGGAGAGCTTTGAACCGCTGTCAAAGGCATACGGACTTCCAAAGGAGACAGAAGAACAGGCTGCCTATAAGGAACAGGTAATGGAAAAGGCACTTATGGAGGCAAGCCTTACACCTATTGCACTTATGGAAAAGATTATGGAAGCGTTGAGAATACTTGACAGATTATCAGTCATCGGAAGCAGACTTGCGGTAAGCGATGTAGGCGCAGGTGTGCAGTTATGCAGGGCGGCTCTAAACGGTGCGTCATTAAATGTATTCATAAATACAAAGCTTATGAAGAATACGGAAGCAGCAGAGGAATTGAATGTCAAAACGGACGAGCTGCTTATTGAGGGAAATGAACTGGCAGACAGAATATACGAAACGGTAATTGACGCCATAAGATAGAGAGGAGAGCAGGTATGGAATTATTAAAGGGGTTAGACGTTGCTAATTCAATCAATGCGGAGCTTATTGCAAAGTTAGAACAGGACAAGAAAAAAGTACCGCAGCTTGCCATAATACGTGTGGGAGAAAGACCTGATGATGTGTCATATGAGCGCGGAGCAACCAAGAAAATGGAAAAGATAGGTTTTGGCTGCACTTCCTATGTATTTGATGCAGACATTGACAATGAAAGCTTTCAGAAAGAATTTGATAAGATTAATGATAATAATGATGTAGACGGAATTTTACTTTTAAGACCTCTGCCAAAGCATCTTGACGAGCAGGCAGTTGTAAACAGAATCCGCCCGGAAAAGGACTTGGACGGAATTTCACCTGTTAATCTGGCAAAAGTATTTGCAGGCGATGAGAGCGGCTTTGCACCATGTACTGCTGAGGCGGTTATTGAAATGCTTGATTATGCGGGAATTGATCTTACAGGAAAGAAAGTGACGGTTGTAGGAAGAAGTCTTGTGATTGGAAAGCCTGTTGCAATGCTTCTTATGAAGAAAAATGCGACTGTTACAATCTGTCACACTAAGACAAGGGATATGGCGGCTGAATGCAGAAACGCAGAGGTGCTGGTAGCTGCGGCAGGCTCTGCTAAGATGATTACGGCTGATTATGTGGGAAAGGACGCCGTTGTTATTGATGTAGGAATTAACGTTGACGAAGAGGGAAAGCTCTGCGGAGATGTTGATACAGAGGCGGTTGCCGAAAAAGCTTCTCTGGCAACACCTGTTCCGGGTGGCGTAGGTTCAGTGACAACTTCTGTACTTGCAAAGCATTTGATGAAGGCGGCACAAATGAGAAAATAATGAAAGGGTTAGGGAATATGTATGGTTGTTGCAGTTTGTGATGATGATATTCAGGATATAGAATATCTGCGTACTGAGTTGAAGGAGTTTTACGGTCAGCGGGGAGAGGCTTGTCAGGTTCATACATATTCGGAGCCTAAAGCATTTTTGGAGGAAATTAAAAATACTGTTTATGATGCAGCTTTTCTTGATATAGACATGCCTGAGATTTCAGGATTAGAGGTGGCAGAAAAAGTGTGTAAATATTCACCTGACACGGCGGTCATTTTTGTGTCGTCATGTGAAGATATGGTGTTTCAGGCAATTAAGGTTTCACCTCTGCGTTTCGTGCGCAAATCGAAGCTGGATACAGAGCTTTCAGAGGCGTGTATGGCGCTGCTTGAAAAATTTCATAATAAAAGGAATTATCATGATTTTTGTGTCAATGGTAATCTTGTAAGAATTAAATTGACGGATATAAGCTATTTTGAAAGTGTGAAGCACTATGTTGCCGTCAGAACAAGAGAAAATGAAAGCTTTCATGTACGTGGAAAAATGTCTGACATGGAGCAGATTTTTGGCGATAAGGGCTTTGTGAGAGTGCAGGCGGGGTATATTGTAAACTTAAGATATGTTGACAGGGTAAGATATAAGGATTTGTTAATGACCTCCGGTGAATGTATAACTGTCAGCAGAGACAGGTTAGAGGAAGTAAAGCGGAAACATCTGGAATTTATAAGACATGAAAATAATCTGTGATAAGGTTTAAATAAGGCTGCTGTACGATAAAATGTTTCCGAAAGAGGATTGATTATGCCGATACTTGATTTTATAACAGAAGCACTTGCAACACTGATAGAAAGTGTAGTGTATACAGTGTTTTTGCATATATATATGGAGTACAAGGGAAAAGACAGATATATCATTGCGGCAGGTATGACGACGCTGCTCTTTGTAATAGGCACTTTTTTAAGCGACAATTTGGTTATTCAGACAGTGCTTTATCCTGCTGTACTTATATTATACAGTGTTGTGTTTTTAAAAGGAACGCTAAGACAGGCAGTTGCAATAAGTGCATTTATGATAGTTGATACAATTATTGTAAATGTTTTAACAATGTTAGTCGGAGGACTGGCGTTTAATATACAGGGCAGAGCAACTCTTATTATAACAGGACCTACACGAATGGTACTGCTTGGCATTAACAGAATATTCTTTGTTATTACATTTTATACAGCACTTCGGTTTTTAATTAAGAAAAGGAGTATCACAAAAGAAGAATGGGTTCTTATTGCATTATATTTTCTGGCAGATATGGTTATTGCGACGGCGTTAATTATGTGGACGGCAACGCATGACTTTAGCCCGCAGGATTATGTTGTTGCATTTCTTATTATGTTTTCTGTTATTTTGATTACGCTTATTTCGCTTGTGATGATTAATCAGATTAGTCTGAAAAATGAGTACAGTAAGCAGAATGAGCTTGTAAATCTCAAGCTTCAGGCACAGAAACGCGAAATTATGCAGTTGAATGAGGAATATGATAATATCAGAAAAATAAGACATGATATGGTAAAGCATTTGAATATATATATGCGTCTTCTCAATGACGGTAAATATGACGCCGTTAAAACAGCAATTGGGCTTCATATTGAGGATTGCGGAAAGAACAGATATGTATATATTACGCAAAATGATTTGATTAATGCTGTGATAAATGAGAAAGCTCTTTTGTGCAAGGATAAGGAGATTGAATTTGACATAAAAATTTCGGCAGCGGCAGAAGAGGCACACGAACTTGATGTAGCGGTTATGCTGTCAAATCTTTTGGATAATGCGGTTGAGGCACAGGAAAAACTTGATAAGGAAAGCAAAAAATACATTTCATTAAACATATTTTCATATCAGAATAAATATTGTATCCTTGTGAAAAATACGATTTTTCAGTCTGTACTTGAAAATAATCCCGGTTTTTTTACCGATAAAGCTGATACATCGCTTCACGGAATAGGAATGAAAAGCATTGAAGATACTGTGGAAAAGTATAACGGATATGTGGAAAAGTATGAAGAAGACGGCATGTTTTGTGTGCATATTATGATATAAAATAACATAACAACGTAAATCATGCCAAAATAACGCAAATTATGCCACGTTACTTGAATTGGGCGCAAAGATTAATTATATTAAGGTAGACATAAAGCTGACTTATGAATTGCGCTTTTTATGCAGTATTCTTTGGGGGATATTAGAGAATATTAAGCTGAATGCAACGTGATATAATAAGTATTTATTTCACAACTCGTTAGATTATAT
>JAGAJD010000005.1 GCA_017626275.1 Lachnospira sp. | reverse complement strand
TGTTTCATTATGGCTGCGGTTAACTTTTACCGTTTTTGTTGTAAACGGCCACAGCTTATTCCAAAATAAAAGCACGACAGCCATAATCGCTCCAAGCTGTATAACTACCTCAAACATTTTCCAGAAGTTCTCGTCGACATTAAGCTTTACAAACTGATTCAGCAGTATCATATGTCCCGTACTGCTGATTGGAAGCCATTCCGTAATACCTTCCACAATGCCAAAGAATACAGCCTTTAACAACTCTAATATTTCCATACATACCTCCGTTTTTTCAGTTCTTTATATATTGTATGACTGTTTTACACACAAACATACTTATTATACAGTATTGTACTGAAAAAATACAGATTTATTTACGTTATATTTTTAGACGCTGCAAGGTAAGCCTCATTGGAAAAATAACTCTGTGAATCAATCTCTTCATGCTCTTCCTGCTGTTTTTCTCTTCTGTAATAATTGCCGTCACTGCACAACTGTCTTCCCTTAGCAGTATCACGAAGCATAATTCCAAACATGTTTCTGATTCTGTCTTTTAATTCCTTATCATAAACAGGTGTTGCCACTTCAACACGCTTTATAGTATTTCTCGTCATAAAATCTGCTGAAGAAATAAATATATTATCTCTTTCCTCTGTTCCGAAAATATAAATTCTCGAATGTTCCAGATATCTTCCTACAATACTGATAACATGAATATTTTCCGTAAATCCATCAATTCCCGGAATCAGACAGCAGATACCTCTTACAACAAGATCAATCCTGACACCATGCTGTGAAGCCTCCACAAGCTTATCAATAATTGCCTTGTCGGTAAGGGAATTAATCTTAACTCCGATATATGCCTCTTCTCCGTTATCTGCATGACGAATCTCTTCATCAATAAAGCCGATAACTTTATTCTGCAGACATTTTGGTGCTACAAGCAAATGATGAGTCTCCTCCATAACCTGTGCAAGACACAGTCTGTTAAATATCTCCGATGCCTCCTGTGCAATACTTTCATTTGCAGTCATTAAAGATAAATCCGTGTATAGCTTTGCAGTCTTCTCATTATAATTTCCCGTACCAATCTGCGTTATATGCTTTACTACCGAATCTTCCCGGTAAGTAATCAGACACAGCTTTGAGTGAACCTTAATGTAATCTATTCCATAGATGATTCGGCAGCCTGCGTCCTCTAAACGCCTTGACCCCTCTATATTGTTTTCCTCATCAAATCTTGCCCTGAGTTCAACAAGTACTACGACCTCTTTGCCGTTTTCAGCGGCATTAATAAGAGCCTCTACAATCTGCGAATTTTTTGCCACACGATATAGCGTCATCTTTATGGAAACAACGTTATCATTTTCCCCTGCTTCATTAAGCAGACGGATAAACGGCTGCATACTTTCAAACGGATAGCTTAACAGTATGTCTTTTCTTTCAATCTGTTCCATAATAGGAATTGAGCTTTCTATATATCTTGAATTCTGCGGAACTCTTCTTATATAAAATAAATCCTTTTGATTTCTAAGCTTATCCTGTATGGTCGATACGAAAGACATCGACAATGGTGCTTCCGAATAATAAATCTGCTCTTTTTTAAGCTTAAGCTCCTTACACAGACTCACAATAACCTTTTCGTCCAATACTCTCGAATACTCCATTTTTACAGGACACAGCTTACGTCTTTCACGGATAAGCTTTTCCATTGTATTGCGGTAATCAAGGTCTTCATCATAAAATGCTGTATCCACATCAATATCCGCATTACGGATAATGCGAATAAGTGACTTACTCTCTATCGTATATTTTGCAAATATCTGCGGCATAAAATGAAGAATCAGTTCCTCAACCAGCATATACTTATTTCTGTCTGACGGAATTGCCACCATTCTCTCAAAAACACCGTTGCTGCATGGAACAATACCAAGCTTTTCATTACTTCGGGTTCTTAATAACGCAACTGCATATATTTCTTTGTTGCGAAGGAACGGAAATGGCTGTTTTTTTCCGATTACCTGTGGAGAAAGCAGCGGCATAATTGACTCTCTGAAATAATTTTCCAAATATACTGCGTCCGCAAATTCTATATCGTTAAAGCTTATAAGCTCTATTCCATATTCGCTGATTTCTGACATCAGATTTAAATATGCCCTGTCTTTTTTCCTTGAAAGCTCCCTGGTAGCGGAAAAGATGCTTGACAACTGCTCACTGGCTGTCATTCCCGTCTTGTTATCTCTGTTTGAATCAGAAAACAGCATCTGGTCTGTCAGTGTTCCCACTCGCACCATAAAAAATTCATCAAGATTGCTTTGAAAAATTGATACAAAAGATAATCTCTCACAAAGCGGTACATTTTTATCCATAGCCTCATCTAACACACGCTCATTAAATTTAAGCCATGAAAGTTCCCTGTTACAATAATAAGGCTTTGCCGCGTCCGCCTTTTCTTTCTTTTTTGCTTTTCCCTTTTTTACATTTTCACTGATTTCCGTATTTTTAGATAGCTCGTTATCCATAATGATTATCTCCAATCCGGCATGCTTATACACTCTCGTCACCAAAACTAAGTCCTATAAGCTTAGCCTGTTTTATAATATCCGAATCTGCATCTACCAGCTTAGTTTTGCCGGCGACCTCACTAATCGGTATCACATCTATTTTATTCTCTTTAACGCACGTCATATAACCATATTTTTTCTCTAAAATGAGTTCAGCCGTCTTTGCACCAAGTCTTGTAGCCAGTACCCTGTCATATGCACACGGCTGTCCGCCACGCTGCACATGTCCCGGAACTGTAACACGAACCTCCTGACCTGTCTTCTGGAAGATTTCTGCTCCGATTCGATATGCAGCCGAAGGATATTCCTCTTTCTTTCTCTTCGCTTTCAACTCACTCTTTGTAAGCTGTGCTTCTTCTTTTGACACAGCTCCCTCTGCTGCTGCAATAATCGTAAAATGTTTTCCCGACTTTGTTCTTTTACGAATCGCATCAGCAACAATATCTATATCATATGGTATTTCCGGAATCAGAATAATATCAGCTCCTGCTGCCATTCCCGCATAAAGCGTAAGCCAGCCTGTCTTATGTCCCATCAGCTCAACAATAAATACTCTGCTGTGTGAAGCCGCAGTAGAATGTATGCAGTCAATCGTATTAGCTGCAATATCAATCGCAGACTGAAAACCAAAGCTCATATCAGTTCCGTACAAATCATTATCTATTGTCTTAGGCATTGTAAGCACATTTAAGCCCTTTTGTGACAACAGATTTGCAGTCTTATGCGAACCGTTTCCGCCTAATACAACAAGACAGTCTAATTTTAACTTCTTATAAGTAGAAATCATTGAAAGTATTTTGTCCGAGCCGTCCTCATCAGGCTCTGAAATACGCTTAAACGGAGTTCTTGATGTTCCGAGAATCGTACCGCCCTGATTAAGTATGCCTGAAAATTCCGTTGGCTTCATTATATGATACTGACACCTGATTAACCCTTTATAACCATCCTCAAAACCATAAATTTCAACCTCGCTGCACTGCTCATAAAGGCTCTTTGCAACACCTCTCATTGCAGCATTTAACGCCTGACAGTCGCCTCCACTTGTCAACATTCCTACTCTAAGCATAATGGAAACCTCCTCATTCTGATTCATTATTATTGTATTAACTCAATGTAAAATCTGATATCACATTTTTGTAAAGTTTGTGTAAATTTTAGTATTTTTAATCATATGCACACTGTTAGGAAAAAACGAATGCCTGAGCAGTTATGACCAGGCAAATCTTACAGGACTCCCTGAGAATTTAAGGAATCCTTCTTTAATAATTTTCTTTTTTAATCTCAAAATAGCTCTGTGGGTGGTTGCAGACAGGGCATACCTCCGGTGCCTGTGTTCCGACAACAATATGTCCGCAGTTGCGGCACTCCCATATCTGAACGCCGCTCTTTTCAAATACCTGCTTTGTCTCTACATTCTTTAACAAAGCTCTGTAACGTTCCTCATGGGCTTTCTCAATGGCTGCAACACCTCTGAATTTCTCTGCCAGTTCAGGAAATCCATCTTCCTCTGCGTCCTTTGCCATTCTTTCATACATATCTGTCCATTCTGCATTTTCTCCCTCGGCAGCATGAAGAAGATTTTCTTCTGTCGTTCCCAATTCACCTAATGCCTTAAACCACATTTTAGCATGTTCTTTTTCATTTTCTGCCGTCTGTAAAAAGAGCGCAGCAATCTGCTCATATCCTGCTTTCTTTGCAACAGAAGCAAAATATGTATACTTATTGCGTGCCTGTGATTCTCCTGCAAATGCTTCTCTTAAATTCTGTTCCGTTTTTGTTCCCTCATATGGATTTTTCTTTGCCATAATTCCGGTCTCCTTTCAGTTAAAAAAATACGCAACTTTACGTTAAACTTTATAGAAACATTATACCATATTTTATCATTTTGTCACGAGCTTTCCAATTATTGCAAATATAAAAAATACTGCTATATCAGCCGCAACAATAGTTGCACCGACAGGTGTCGAAAAAAGAATTGCTATAATGATTCCGAACAGCGCACACAGCACTGAAATTACTGCCGAACAGATTACTACGCCCTTAAAATTTTTAATAACCTGCATTGCCGACAGTGCCGGAAAAATCACTAATGCCGATATCAGCAAAGAGCCTACAAGATTCATTGCAAGCACAATAATAACCGCCGTAATTACCGCTATCAGAAGATTATATGTTTCTGCCCTGTTTCCCGTAGCTTTGGCAAAATTTTCATCAAATGTTACCGCAAATATTCTGTTATAAAATAAACAAAATACGCATATTACAATAATCGAAGTTATTACGCAGAGCCATACCTCCCAGTTTGTCAGTGTAAGAATAGAGGTTGAACCAAACAGTGTGCTGCATACATCACCATTTACATTAGCCGATGTTGAAAATATATTAAGCAGTAAATATCCAACTGCCAGCGAACCAACCGAAAGCATGGCAATCGCTGCATCACCACGTATTTTTGTATTCTGTCCCATTCTAAGAAGCAGAATGGCTGCAATAACCGTGACCGGCATTATAATTAAAGTATCATTGCTAATCTGCAATACTGCTGCTACCGCCATTGCGCCAAATGCCACATGTGAAAGACCGTCCCCAATATATGAAAAACGTTTTAACACTAATATGACGCCAAGCAGAGAAGAACACAATGCGATAAGAACTCCTACAATTAAAGCATAGCGCACAAAAGGAAATCGCATATAAAATGCCAGTGTTTCTATTATATTATTCATTTTCTGTTCCTCCTGCACTACCAAATATTTTCCATGCGTCACTTTCCAGATAGTCTTTGCTGCTTCCGAAAAATAACTGTCTTCTTCCAACATGAAGAATGTGCGTTGCATACTTAACTGCCGCCTGTATATCATGCGAAACCATAATAATCGTAATGCCTTCATCATTAAGCTTCTTAATAAGCTGATACATTTCCACCGTAACCTTCGGGTCAAGTCCTGCCACAGGTTCGTCTAATAAAAGCAGTTTTTCGGCTGCACACAGTGCCCTTGCAAGAAGAACTCGCTGCTGCTGTCCTCCTGAAAGTTCTCTGTAACAGCGTTTGCGCAAATCCCAGATTTCCAGTCTCCTCATATTTTCTTCCGCCGTTTTCTTTTCATTCTTGGAATAAAACGGACGAAAACCACATTTATTTAAAGTTCCTGACAATACAATTTCCATAACCGATGCCGGAAAATCTCTCTGCGTAACTGTCTGCTGAGGAAGATATCCGACCTCACAGCTTTCTATACCGTCTCCTATAATAATTTTGCCTGACATTGGATTTATCAGACGCAAAAGCGTTTTCATTAACGTACTTTTTCCTGCGCCGTTTTCTCCTACAATACACAGGTAATCACCTTTATTTACCGTAAAATTAATATGCTCCGTAACAGGCTTTCCCTCATAGCCCAGCGTTACATCTTCACATGTAATATATGCCATTATTGTCCCTCCAAACTAATTCAATTAAGTTTAATCCCCTATGAATTAAGTGCCATACTCAAAATTTCCAAATTATTCTGCATAATTCCAATATAAGTACAACCCTCATTTATCTCCTTAGCAGTCACTGATTGCATGGAATCAAGTGTAAGAATTTTCGCATTCTTATTTTTCGTATTTCCAATAACTGTATGTGCAACC
>JAGAJD010000050.1 GCA_017626275.1 Lachnospira sp. | reverse complement strand
TATTTTAATCTGTAATGCAAATGTTATCACAATCACACCCAAATTAAGAATCACCGGACTGTCAAAACCAAACGTATCACCGTAGGACAGCCAGCTAAGAAATGAAATTCCTGCCGTTGAATCTGCGATGAGACCTCCCAGTACTATTCCAATCATAATGAACAGCAGCAGAAGCCAGCCATTCTTATACTTTGATATATTGCTCATGTTACTCCATTTCCGTCTGTTTCAGACTAAACCAACTTGAATTATAACATAGAATATTTTTAATGTATACAAATAATTCTCATTTTTCTTTCAAAGAAATTCTGTGTTTTTCGACAAAGTATATCACAGCGAAATAATTCCCGCCTCATACAATTTCTACATACTCATCATAATTCCGTACTTTGCATGATACCATGTAAGTCCTCCCTGAAAATATGCTGAATACGGCTCTCTTAACGGACCGTCGGCACTTAACTCAATGGAAGAGCCCTGCACAAATGCGCCGGCTGCCATAATAACGTCTGAATCATATCCCGGCATTGCCCACGGCTCCGGTGTTACAAAGCTGTCAACAGGAGCTGCCGACTGTATTCCCTTACAAAATGCAATCAGTGCCTCCGGCGTCCTTAACTCCACCGCCTGAATAATATCGTGTCTGCTCTCTTTTCCGTCAGGGATTACACGATAACCTAATTTTTCATAAGCATTTGCCGCAAATATTGCGCCCTTCAATGCTCCTGCCACAACTGTCGGTGAAAGAAAAAGTCCCTGATAAAATGACTGATTAACTCCAAGCGTTGCTCCGACCTCTTTTCCAAGTCCCGGAGATGACAGACGGAATGCTGCCTGCTCAACACATTCCTTTGTTCCTGCAATATAACCGCCGCAAGGTGCAAGTCCACCGCCCGGATTCTTAATAAGAGAACCGACAACCATATCCGCCCCGACATCTGACGGCTCTGTAAGCTCAACAAATTCTCCGTAGCAGTTATCTACCATACATATAACCTCCGGCTTGATTCCTTTTATAAAGGAAATCAGTTCACCGATTTTTTTAACAGAAAGCGTCGGTCTGCTTGCATAGCCTTTAGAACGCTGAATCGTCACAAGCTTAGTCCTGTCGTTAATCGCAGCCCTGATTCCGTCATAATCAAAATCACCGTTTTCAAGCAAATCGACCTGACGATAGCTGACACCGTATTCTGCAAGACTTCCCTTTGAAGGTCTGATGCCGATAATCTCGTCCATAGTATCATACGGCTTTCCGACCGGAGAAAGCAGCTCATCTCCCGGTCTTAAATTGGCAGAAAGCGCAATATTTAACGCATGTGTTCCGCACATAATCTGAGGACGAACCAAAGCCGCCTCTGTGTGGAAAATATCAGCATATACCTGTTCTAAGGTGTCACGCCCGTCATCGTTGTAGCCATAGCCCGTTGTTCCTGACAAATGCATTTCTGCAACTTTATTTTTCTGCATGGCGGCAATCACCTTCATCTGATTGCACTCCGCAGTTTTATCAATCGCTTCAAATCTTTCTTTCAGTCCCGAAAGAATTTCTTCGCTGAAATCATAGACTTTTTCATCAATTCCCATCTGATTAATGTACATTTCTTTTGCTGAACTCATTTTCACATTATTCCTCTTTCTTTTATAATATCTGTCATGGCACTAAGCATTTTATCAGCAGAACAGTCATAATCCTGATAATTAACCCATACTACCTCTTTTTCACGCTTAAACCACGTAAGCTGACGCTTTGCAAAATGTCTTGTATCTCTCTTAATGATATATTTTGCTCTTTCTTCATCATACTCACCGTCAAGATAAGCAAGAATCTCCTTATATCCGATTCCCTGCATTGACACCAGTTCCTTATTGTAACCCATTTCCTTTAAATGTTCCACCTCTGAAACAAGTCCTTCATCAAACATTTTATCTACTCTTTTGTCAATTCTCTCATACAAAATCTTCCTGTCATTGTTAAGCACAAAGTAAACCGCATTGTACGGAGATTCTTTTTGTGACTCAGTCTCATTATGCTTTGATATACATTCTCCCGTCTGATGAAAATACTCCAAAGCCCTCGCCACACGCTTTACATTATTGGCATGGATGGCTTCTGCCGCAGCCGGATCAACTTTTTTTAACATATCGTGAAGATAATCTGCTCCATGCTCCTGTGCTATTCCGTAAAGCTCTTTCCTATATTCCGTATCATCATCTTCATTTTCCGTAAATGTGATGTCATAAAGCACCGACTGGATATAAAAGCCTGTACCGCCTACCAGAATAGGAATCTTTCCCTTTTCATAGATTTCCTGCATTGCTTCTTTTGCTTTTTTCTGAAATACTGTAACATTAAATTCTTCATCAGGCTCAAGCTCATCTACAAGATAATGCTTTATCCCCTGCATTTCCTCAGTTCTAATCTTCGCAGTCCCGATATCCATATATTTGTATATCTGCATGGAATCCGCACTGATAATTTCACCACCCACAGCTTTGGCCAGTTTTATCGAAAGCTCTGTTTTTCCCACTGCCGTCGGACCTGTGAGAATAATCAAAGGTTGTTTTTTCATATCAATCTCCATTTTCACACTTTACACTATTCGCTTAAATTTCTTCTCTATCTCATATTTTGTCATCATAATCAACGTAGGTCTGCCATGCGGACAGTTATACGGATTTTCAGCCTGCATTAATTCCTGCATAAGCTCCTCCGCTTCTTTATACGATAATTTGTTATTTCCCTTTACAGCCGCCTTGCATGACATAGACGCTACTTTTTCAGTAATCAGACAAGGGTCATGCATAGTATTTTCTTCTGCCAATGAATCTATAATATCTATAAGAAGTCTGCGGCAGTCAACCGCTGTCGGAAGTCCTGACGGAAGTCCCGTAACCTTATATTCCCTGCCTCCAAACTCTTCAATCTCGTAGCCAAGCCCTGCAAATATATCAAAATGCTCTTTTAATACCTGCTCTTCACGCATATTGAGACTTAACACCACCGGAGGAAGTATCATCTGCGTGTCATATTTTTTCTCCCTGAAGCTTTTCATAAGATTCTCATAAAGAATTTTTTCATGTGCCGCATGCTGATCCATCATATAAAATTTATCTTCAAATTCTATAAGCCAGTAGGTTTCAAACAACTGCCCGATAAGCCTGTAATCAGCCTTATGCTGTTTATCCAGAAGCTTATCTTCAAAAAGATTAAGTTGCTTTGTTTCCTCATTTTTTGCAGATACGCCGTACTGTTCTGCCGCAGAAGACTCTGACACCTTGTCTGCCTGTTTCATTCTGTTGATCTCAAACGGCTCCGGCAGACGCTCTCTTTTCTCCGTCGGCTGTGGTGTAACCGGTTGTGGTACAGCCGGCTGCTGCTGCGTGGTAACAGGCGATTGTAAAGTAGCAGGAGGCGTACCCCGCTCCTCCAGACGAACCTCCGGTATCAGCTCTTTTCGCTTTAATGCAGAAATCAGCGAATCAAGTACAAACTGATATACAAACTCATTTTTTGAAAATCTAAGCTCCATCTTTGTCGGATGCACATTAACGTCCAAAATTGCAGGATTAATCTCAAAATGAATCGCCGTAAACGGATAATTATGCGGCATTATAAAGCCTTTATATGCCTCCTCTATCGCCTTTGTAATAATGTGGCTTTTGATATAACGTCCGTTAATATAATAATTTTCAAATCC
>JAGAJD010000049.1 GCA_017626275.1 Lachnospira sp. | reverse complement strand
CATCTGCAAAAGTCAGGTAAATGACAGGATACGTTCCCTGAAGTTTCCAGTATTTTTCATCCTGCCAAATTGAAAGTCCTTCAAACAAATCTCCTCTGTCTGCATACTGATTGGAAAAAAAGCATTTTAGCATATCCATATTTAACGTCTTTCCAAAACGGCGGGGACGGGTAATAAGCGTAATAACATCTCCCGACTCCCACCATTCTTTTACGAAATTAGTCTTATCGATATAAAAATTTTCCTGCATACGAATTGTATCAAACCCCTGATTTCCTATGCTTACAACTTTTCCCATACCTTACCTTCTTTCTACGGATTCCAAATATTCTTCTCTGATTTAATCAATTTATCCCCTATAATCAGTTTAATTCACTGTCTTATAGTAACACATCTTATTCACTCCTTGCAAATCTAATCTTTTCCTATTATAATGTGACATGGTGTTAAATTACACTATTTTACTTTCAGAAAGGATTTTTTTATGATTTTATCTTGCAATAACATAAGCAAAACATTCGGAACGGATATAATTCTTTCCGACTGTTCTTTTAATATAGAAGAACGTGAAAAAGCCGCGATAGTAGGTCCTAACGGTGCAGGCAAATCTACGCTTTTAAAGATTATAATCGGTGAGCTTTCTGCTGATTCCGGCATAGTCACCATGTCTAAGGATAAGACTATCGGTTATCTTGCGCAGCACCAGAATCTTTCCTCTGACGACACAATTTACGATGAGCTTCTCTCTGTAAAAAAAGATGTCATCGAACTTGAAGGTCGTATCAGGGCAACGGAACATCAGATGAAAACTGCCGATGGAGACGTGCTTGAATCACTTTTGGAACAGTATACAAGAATGAACCACGAGTTTGAGCTTAAAAACGGCTACGCATACAAAAGCGAAGTCACAGGCGTATTAAAAGGACTCGGATTTACGGAGGAAGATTTTTCACTTTCGGTAAACACGCTTTCAGGTGGTCAGAAAACACGGGTTGCTCTCGGAAAGCTTCTGCTCTCCAAGCCTGATATTATACTTTTGGACGAGCCTACCAACCCCCTTGACATGGAATCTATCCAGTGGCTTGAAAACTATCTTCTTGGTTATAACGGAAGCGTTATTATCGTTGCTCATGACCGTTATTTTCTTGACAGGATTGTAACTAAAATTATTGAAATTGATAACTCGCATGTAACTGTATTTTCAGGCAATTACACAGATTACGCCGAAAAAAAGAAAATCTTAAGAAATATGCAGTTAAAGGAATATTTAAACCAGCAGCAGGAAATCAAGCATCAGCAGGAGGTTATCACCAAATTAAAACAGTTTAACCGTGAGAAATCCATAAAGCGTGCCGAGAGCCGTGAGAAAATGCTTGATAAAATAGAGCTTGTGGAAAAACCCAAGGAACTAAATGACCAGATGAACATTGAGCTTAATCCTGCCGTCATAAGCGGTAATGATGTCTTGAGCGTTTCACACTTAAGCAAGGCTTTTGACGATAATGTGTTATTTACCGATATCAGCTTTGAAATCAAGCGTGGAGAACGTGTCGCATTAATCGGCAATAACGGAACGGGAAAAACCACAATTTTAAAAATCATTAATGATTTTATCCCTGCCGACAGCGGAGAGATAAAGCTCGGTTCCAAAGTAACAATCGGTTACTATGACCAGGAGCACAACGTTTTAAATCCTGACAAAACACTGTTTGAAGAAATTCAGGACGCTTATCCTGACCTTAATAATACGCAGATTAGAAACACTCTCGCCGCATTTCTATTTACCAACGACGATGTGTTTAAATATATCCGTGATTTAAGCGGTGGTGAGCGCGGACGCGTTTCTCTTGCAAAGCTTATGTTATCCAATGCAAATTTTCTGATTCTTGATGAGCCTACCAACCACCTTGATATGGTATCAAAGGAAATTCTTGAAAATGCATTAAATTCCTACACGGGTACGGTACTTTATGTATCCCATGACCGTTATTTTATTAACACAACTGCGACACGTATTTTAGAGCTTACAGGACAGACAACGGTAAACTACATAGGCAATTATGATTACTATTTGGAAAAAAAGGACATTTTAACCGCTGCCACTTTGGCTGCAAATAAAAGTTCCGCACCGGTTTCTGCCACTTCTGCCTCCGAAAAAGCGATGAGAAAAGAAATCGCAAAGGCAGACTGGAAGCAGTCACGTGAAGAACAGGCACTTTTGAAAAAACGCAAAAACGAGTTAAAAAGAACCGAGGAGCGCATTACTGAAATTGAAGAGTGCATTAAAGCCATCGAAGAAGAATCTGCGCTACCTGATATATGCACCAACACTGCAAAGCTTATGGAGCTTCACAAAGAAAGCACCGCACTGTCGGAGGAGCTTGATAAGCTTTATGAGCGCTGGGAAGAATTATCTGAATAGAGGTGATTTGTTATGAAAACGGAAACTAAGGAAGAACAGTACAAAAAAATGACTGAGACGCCTGTTGAAAAGCTTATAATAATGCTCGGAATACCAACCATAATCAGCATGTTAGTTACTAATATTTACAATCTGGCTGATACATATTTTGTAAGCACACTTGGAAACAGCGCAAGCGGAGCTGTCGGAGTTGTATTTGCACTTATGGGACTGATACAGGCATTTGGTTTTACCTTTGGAATAGGTTCGGGAAGTATCCTCTCCCGAAAACTCGGACAGGGCAATGTGGATAGTGCAAGAATCACTGCGTCTACCGGTTTTACGATGGCATTGATATGCGGCATCTGTATCTCAACTTTGGGACTGATTTTTATTTCGCCCCTTATGACGATGCTTGGCAGCACATCAACAATTCTGCCGTTTGCAACAGAATATGCAAAATTTATTCTCATTGCGGCACCTGCAATGACTTGCAGCT
>JAGAJD010000048.1 GCA_017626275.1 Lachnospira sp. | reverse complement strand
TTATGGAGTTTCAGAGTGCGATTTACTTATTGCGATTGGTGCAAGATTTTCTGACCGTGTAACGGGAAATACGAAAAAATTTGCTAAACATGCAAAAATTCTTCATTTTGATATAGATGCAGCAGAGATTAATAAAAATATCAGAACAGATGCAAGCGTTATCGGTGATGCACTTGAGATTTTGAAGCGTGTCAACGCAAAGCTTGAGCAGGCTGACAGGCATGAGTGGTTAGAGCATATTCATGAATATCAGGAAAAATATCCAATGTCATACAGTACTGACTGCTTAAACGGCCCGCTTGTAATGGAAAAAATCTATGAACTGACGGGTGGAGACGCTGTTATAGTAACAGATGTAGGACAGCATCAGATGTGGGCAGCACAGCATTACAAATATAAGAATCCGAGAACATTGCTTACTTCAGGCGGACTTGGAACAATGGGTTATGGACTTGGAGCAGCAATCGGTGCAAAGGTAGGACGTAAGGATAAAACAGTTATCAACATTGCCGGAGACGGCTGTTTCAGAATGAATATGAATGAGCTTGCGACAGCTACACGTTACAACATTCCGATTATTGAGGTTATTTTCAATAATCATGTACTTGGAATGGTTCGTCAGTGGCAGGATTTGTTCTATGGAAAGCGTTATTCTGCAACAGTTCTCGATGACTGTGTGGATTTTGTAAAGGTTTCTGAAGGACTGGGAGCAAAGGCATACCGTGTTTCAACAATAGAAGAATTTGAGGCGGCATTTAAGGAAGCTGTTGAATTAAATATTCCTTGTGTGATTGAGTGTGTAATTGACAGGGAAGATAAGGTATTTCCTATGGTTTCACCGGGTGCAGCGATTTCAGAGGCATTTGACAAAAAAGACCTTGAGAGAATGGAAACAAAGAAAGCTTGAAAAATGAGTTGACATTACTTTAACAATGTCATAAAATGTCATTTAATGATTTAATAAGTTAAAACTTGTAGGAGGAAAGAAAAGTGGCAAGAGTTTATAATTTTAGTGCAGGACCGGCAGTTTTACCGGAGGAAGTATTGCAGGAAGCAGCAGCAGAGATGATGGATTACCAGGGTTCAGGACAGTCTGTTATGGAGATGAGCCATCGTTCTAAGGTATATGATAACATTATCAAAGAGGCAGAAGCTGATTTAAGAGATTTATTAGAGATTCCTGATAATTATAAAGTATTATTTTTACAGGGCGGCGCTTCACAGTTCTTCGCAGAAGTTCCTATGAACTTAATGAAGAATAAGAAAGCAGCATATATTATTACAGGACAGTGGGCAAAGAAAGCTTACAAGGAAGCTTTAATTTATGGTGAGGCAGTTGCAGTTGCATCATCAGAGGATAAGACATTCTCATACATACCTGACTGTTCAGATCTTGATATTCCTGAAGATGCAGATTATGTATATATTTGTGAAAATAATACAATTTACGGTACAAAGTTTAAGACTCTTCCAAATACAAAGGGACACCTTTTAGTATCAGATGTTTCTTCATGTTTCTTGTCAGAGCCTATGGACATAACAAAATATGGCGTAGTATATGGCGGAGTACAGAAGAATATCGGACCTGCCGGAGTTGTAATTGCAATTATCAGAGAAGATTTGATTACTGATGATGTACTTCCGGGAACTCCGACAATGTTAAAGTGGAAGACACAGGCAGATGCAGATTCACTTTATAATACACCTCCTTGTTATAATATCTACATTTGCGGTAAAGTCTTTAAGTGGATTAAGAAGATGGGCGGCTTAAGCGCAATGAAGGAACATAATGAGAAGAAAGCTAAGATTCTCTATGATTTCCTTGATGAGAGCAAGATGTTTAAGGGAACTGTTGTTAAAGAAGACCGTTCTCTTATGAATGTTCCGTTTGTAACAGGTGATAAGGAATTAGATGCCAAGTTTGTAGCAGAAGCTGAAAAAGCAGGCTTTGTAAACTTAAAGGGACACAGAAGCGTTGGCGGTATGAGAGCATCTATCTACAATGCAATGCCGGTTGAAGGTGTAGAAAAGTTAGTTGAGTTTATGAAGAAGTTTGAAAAGGAGAATACAAAGTAATGATAAACGTAAATTGCCTTAATAATATTGCAGCAGTTGGTCTTGAACTTTTTTCTGATGATTATAATACAGAAAGTTCTTTTGAAGACGCACAGGCAGTACTTGTAAGAAGTGCTAAAATGCATGATATGGAGTTGAGCGACAACCTTCTGGCTATCGCAAGAGCAGGTGCAGGCGTTAATAATATTCCGCTTGATAAATGTGCAGATGCAGGTATTGTAGTATTCAATACTCCGGGTGCTAATGCTAATGCAGTTAAGGAGCAGGTAATTGCAGCAATGCTTCTGGCTTCAAGAGATTTAATTGGCGGTAATAAGTGGGTTGCTGACAATAAAGATAATGCTGATATCACTAAAGACGCAGAGAAAGCTAAGAAAGCGTTTGCAGGACAGGAAATTAAGGGCAAGAAGCTTGGTGTTATCGGACTTGGTGCGATTGGACAGTTAGTTGCCAATGCAGCTATCGCTTTAGGAATGGAAGTTTACGGATATGACCCATATCTTTCAGTAAATGCTGCTTGGAATCTTTCAAGCAAAGTAAAGCATATCGTAAATGTGGAAGATATTTACAGAGAATGTAATTATATTACTGTTCATGTTCCTGCGCTTGACAGCACAAAGGGAATGATTAATAAGGCTGCTTTTGATATGATGCAGGACGGCACAATTATTATTAACTGTGCAAGAGATGTGCTTGTAGACGAAGCTGCTATCGGAGAGGCTTTAAAGTCAGGTAGAGTTAAGAAGTATGTAACAGACTTCCCTAACACTACTACGGCAGGTATGGAAGGCGCACTTGTACTTCCGCATCTTGGAGCTTCTACGGAAGAGGCTGAGGATAACTGTGCAGTAATGGCAGTTAAGCAGTTAAGAAATTACATTGAAAATGGTAATATTATTAATTCAGTAAACTATCCTGCATGTGACATGGGTATCTGTAAGACAGCAGGAAGAGTTGCAGTATGCCATAAGAATGTTCCGGCTGTTATCAGCAAGATTACTTCAGTTCTTGGCGAGGCAGGCATTAACATTGGAGAAATGTCTAACAAGTCAAGAGGAGATTATGCATATTCATTACTCGATATTGATAAGAGTGCAGATGACAGCGTAATTGATAAGCTTGCGTCTATTGACGGAGTTATTAAAGTAAGAGTTGTAAAATAATATAACAAGACGGATTTTAAACGTTCTCTGTGTTTATCATGGAGAACGTTTTTTTTAAACTTGTCGAATTGTTTGTTTACTTGTTTTAAATGTTAATGTATAATTATTTTGTATATTAAAATGAATACGTGGAGGAGAAAATTATGGAAGCTGTAAAAGGACAGACCAAAATTAATCTTGAAATAGCTAAATGCAATAAATTTGCAATGATATGCCATTTTGTAGAAAGTCTTATTATTTCTGTTGCATATTTTGGAGAATTTGTCAAGGGTGCAAGAACATTAATCTATGTACTGCTTACAATAGCATTTGCAATGATACCGCCGGTTTTAGAGATTATATTCTACCAAAAGAAGAAAGATACAACAATGGTAAAGCATTTAATCGGGTATGGTTTTGCAGCATTGTATATTTTTGTAATGTTTACAACTAACAATTATCTTACGTTTGTATATACAATTCCAATGCTTGTAGTAATCACGGTATATAATGATTTTAAGTATTCGCTGCCGATTGGAATCGGTGCAATTATTGTTAATGTATGTCAGGTTGGAATGTTTTTTGCAAAAGGAATATATACATCACAAAATTCAGCTGCTGTTGAAATTCAGGTTCTCGTTATGGTGTTAATCTGCGCATTCCAGTTATATGCTTCAAAGGTGACAGGAAAGCTTAACGCAGTAAAAATGCAGCAGCTTCATGATCAGAATGAAAAGACAGCAAACATTTTAAATAATACAATGCAGATTTCAGACCAGATGGTTTCACAGATACTTGAGGCCTCACAGAAGGTTTCGGTGCTTGGTGAGAGCATGGCTGCAATGAAAGAAGCTATGGAAGAGGTAAATTCAGGCTCAAATGATACTGCCGAGGCGGTACAGAACCAGCTTAGCCAGACAGAAGCCATTCAGTCTATGGTTCAGAATGTAGAGGCAGGGGCTAAAGAGGTAATCGACAGCATGAATGATAACCGTCAGGCGATCGAACAGGGAAATAGAAATGTAGAGCTTCTTGTGTCACAGGTAAACAAATCGGTTGAATCAGGAGAGTATGTTACTGAGGAACTGTCAAAGCTTGATGAATATATGAAACAGATGAATTCTATTGTTGACATTATTGATGAAATTGCGACACAGACAAGTCTTTTGGCACTCAATGCAAGTATTGAGGCGGCAAGGGCAGGCGAGGCAGGAAAAGGTTTTGCCGTAGTTGCATCAGAGATATCACAGATGGCACAGCAGACACAGAATTCAACAGTACGAATTGCCGATTTGATTAAAAATGTATCAGAGGCGATAAGCAGCGTAATTAAGGTAAGTACAGATATGATTGAGATGATAGAAGGACAGAAAGAGACTACTGAAAAGACATCTCAAAGCTTTGTTGTAATTGAAAAAAATTCAGAAAATGTATTTAAGAATTCCAGCGGACTTGCAGATTATGTTACAAGACTTTCAGAAGCAAATAAGGGAATTGTTGACAGTATTTCTACGATTTCAGCAATTTCAGAGGAAGTTGCGGCGCATGCAAGTGATACGCAGGAGTCAAGTGAGACTAACAATAGTATAGTAGAAGAGCTTGTGGCAATGACTAACAGGCTTGAGCAGTTGGCACATCAGTTAAATGCGTAGGAGGAATATAATTTATGGCAGTAATCAGACCATTTGAATGTGTAAGACCTGAGGAGAGTGTGGCAGACAGAGTGGCTGCGCTTCCATATGATGTATACAACAGAAAAGAAGCGTGCAGGGAAGTAAAAAGAGAACCGTTATCTTTTTTGAGAATTGACAGAGCGGAGACGCAGTTTGACGATTCAGTGGATACATATGCGTCGGAGGTATATTTAAAGGCGAAAGAGCTTTTGGAAAATGCGATACAGGATAAGGTATTTATTACTGATACTGATAAAGCGTATTACATATATGAGCTTACAATGGACGGAAGAACGCAGACAGGAATTGTGGCATGTGCGTCCATTGATGATTATGCCTCTAATGTCATTAAGAAGCATGAAAATACAAGGGCAGATAAGGAATTGGACAGAATTACCCATGTAGATACATGCAGTGCGCAGACAGGACCTATTTTTCTTGCGTACCGCTCTAATGAGATTATCAATCAAGAGGTTGATAAGGCAAAGAAGGAAAAATCATTATATGATTTTGTGTCTGAAGACGGAATAAGGCATCAGGTATGGAAAATCAGCGATGAAGCTGCAGTTGCCAATATACAGAAGGCGTTTGCGGGAATATCATCAATATATATTGCGGACGGACATCACAGGGCAGCCTCTGCAGTTAAGGTAGGCTTTAAGAGAAGAGAGGCAAATCCGGGATATACAGGACAAGAGGAGTTTAATTATTTCCTTTCGGTACTGTTTCCTGACGAACAGCTCAAAATATTAGACTATAACAGAGTTATAAAGGATTTAAACGGATACAGTGAAGAAGAATTTATTTCACGGTTAAAGAAATGCTTTGAGGTGGAGACAAGTGCTTCTCAGGTAAAGCCTGCTAAGCGTGGTGAGTTTGGAATGTATCTTGGCAGCAGGTGGTATCGTCTCACTGCGAAGCCGGAGATTTTGTCGGAAGACCCTGTTGACGGACTGGACGTATCATTATTACAGAATAATGTGCTGACGCCGATTCTTGGAATTGATGATCCTAAGACGGATAAGCGAATTGACTTTGTGGGCGGTATAAGAGGAATTGGGGAGTTGGAGAGAAGATGCAGCGAGGATTGTGTGCTTGCATTTTCAATGTATCCGACATCTATTCAGGAGTTGTTTGCTGTGGCAGATGCAGGCAGATTAATGCCGCCTAAATCTACATGGTTTGAGCCTAAGTTAAGGAGCGGGTTGTTTATTCACAGAATATAGTTTATGGAGGATTAGAATGATTCACGAAAAAATTGAGATTAATCTTGATTATAGTAAGCTTGGAATAGATCATAAAGGAAATCCGGCAACGATTACAACATATATAAAGGATATGTTTCCGGATTACCAGAATTGTTTCAAAAGGCCGCTTGTAATTATATGTCCGGGAGGCGGTTATGAACATCATTCGCCTAGAGAGGCGGAGCCTGTGGCTTTAAAGCTTATGTCACTTGGCATGAATGTTTTGGTGCTTCATTACAGTCTGCTTCCGAATGAATTTCCGTGTGCATTGTATGAGGCAGCTTTTGCGGTTGATTATGCAAGAAAGCATGCTAAGGAATGGGACGTTAATCCTGAAAAGATTATTATTGCAGGATTTTCAGCGGGAGGACATGTTGCTGCAAGTCTCGGAACAATGTGGAATCAGAAAGAGCTTGGGGAATTTTTAAAGGTTATGGGAAAAAATCCGCAGGATATTAAGCCTGACGGAATGCTTCTTGGATATCCTGTTATAACTTCAGGAGCGAAAGCTCACCGCAAGTCTTTTGAGAGATTGCTTGGAGACAGATATGATGAACTGCTTGATAGTGTGTCGCTTGAGAAGCGTGTAACGGCGGATACGCCTGATACATTTTTATGGCATACTGTCACGGACGGTTCTGTTCCTGTGGAAAATTCGCTTATGTTTGCGGGGGCATTGCAGCAGGCGGGAGTTAATTTTGAAATGCATATTTTCCCGTATGGCAATCATGGCTTGGGACTTGGAACTAAAGAGACAGACACAAAGGACGGAACACATTTTCAGCCGGAGGTTGCAGTGTGGCCGGATTTGTTTGCTAAGTGGGTTGAGAACAGATAAATTATAAATACAAAGAAATGGAGCAGATATGAATCATAATGTATACAATCTTATGAACTGGCCTGATATAGAAGAGCTGGTGTATTCAGAGTGCAGTAATCCACACAGACTGTTGGGAGCGCATATGTGTAAGGAGGGAATGCTTATACAGATTTTCCGTCCTGATGCAGTTGAGGTAAAAGTTAATATTGCAGGAAGAAAAAAGGACTATCCTTGTGAAAAGGTTGACGAAGCAGGCTGGTTTGCAGTATTAATTCCTGTGCGCAAGCTGACGGCATATACGGTTACTGCGGAAGATGTGAGAGGGCATAAGGTGACATATATAGATCCATATGCCTGTGATACTGCGCTGACACAGGAACAGCTTAAAAAAGCAGCAGTCGGTGATGATTACGCAGTGTATAATACGCTTGGTGCGCACGAGATGACGGTAAACGGTATCAGAGGAGTTAATTTTGCGGTACTGGCGCCGGAAGCAGTCAGAGTAAGTGTTGTCGGTAATTTCAATCAGTGGGACGGAAGAGTTTTTCAGATGAAAAAGCACGAGGAGAGCGGTGTTTTTGAACTGTTTATTCCTGAAATGAAAGCGGGAGAGCATTATAAATATGAGATAAAGTTTAAGGGCGGAAATATTGCGCTTAAAACCGACCCGTACTGTATGTGCTGTGATGCCACTCAGGATTATGCTTCGGTGGTCTATACTCCGAAAAATTTCAAATGGCAGGATTCAGACTGGCTGTCAGCAGGAAGAAAAATAAATTATACCGATACTCCGTTATCTGTATGCGAGATATCTCCTGATGATTTAAAATGCGGTAAGAGCTTTGAGGAAATGGCAGAGACTGTAAAAATGCTTGGATATACGCATGTTGAGCTGACAGCGGCGGCGGAGTATGGCACAGCCGGAATGGATTCTTCGGCGGTAGTGGCTTATTTTGCTCCTGCGGGAATTTACGGTACGCCTGATGATTTTAAAAAAATGGTAAATGCTTTTCATAAGAATAATATAGGCGTAATTATAAAGTGGAATGTGGCATTTATGAGTAATGATAAGTCAGGTCTTACATGGTTTGACGGAAGAGAGTTTTATGAGACGAGCAGTGTAATTCTTTCTCATCGTCCTGAATTAAAGGTTTCCACATTTAACATGCATAATCCACAGGTAAGAGGTTTCCTTATAGCCAATGCTCTTATGTGGACACGGGAATATCATGTGGACGGCTTGAGAGTTGATGAACTGGCGTCTCTTATGTACCTTGATTACGGACGCAGACCGGGAGAGTGGATACCGAATATTTACGGAGGAAATGAAAATCTTGATGCGGCAGACTTTTTCAGACAGTTAAGAAAGCAGCTTGAAGCACAGAATATGAATGTACTTCTTATAGCAGAGGATTCAAGTGCATGGCCGAGAGTGACGGGAACTTCTGAAGACGCTTTGCAGTTTGACTTTAAGTGGAATGATACATGGCGGAAAGATTTCTGGAGCTTTCTTGAGCAGGATGCGCTGTTTAGAAAAGGCGTTTACCATAAGCTTACAGACAGTATGCTTTACAATTACAGTGAAGATTTTATGCTTGAGTTTTCCGGTAAGCAGGCGGAGAGTATACCTGTCTTGCAGGATTGGGAGAAAGCAGCTAATTTAAGGCTTGCTTATGCATATCTTTATATGTATCCGGGCAAGAAAATGCTTAATTTCCGACAGTCTGGGGTTTTGCAGGAAAAATACAGAAAAGCTCTGAATGACTTTTATATGGAACATGAGGCATTATACGAGCTTGATAATATGCCGGAGGGCTTTGAATGGGTTAATACCTCGGAAGAGGAAAAGACGATTCTTGCATTTATGCGTAACTCAAAGACTGTACATGGCGAGAAGGAACAGCTTCTTGTTGTTGTGAACTTTACACCTGTTTTAAGGGAGGACTTCCGTATGGGAGTATGCCTTGAGGGAAAATACAGGGAAATTTTTAACAGCGATAGTACTGAATACGGCGGACAGGGTTATGGCAATTCAGAGCTTATTCGTTCGGAGAAAATAATGTATAATGGTTTTGAGGATTCCGTAAATCTTACATTACCTCCACTTTCGGTGACAGTTTACAGTTATGAGCCGTACACTGAAATTGAGCAGGAGGAAATCAGTATAAAGCAGGAGGCTGTCAAAGCAAGATTAAAGGCGGAGCAGGAAGCTGTCAGGGCTGAAAATTTAAGAATAAAAGCGGAAGAGGAAGCTAAAGCTGCAGTGGAGGCGGAACAGCGCGCAAAGCAGGCAGCCAAAGCGGCACTTGAAGCCAAGCTTGAGGCAGAAAAACAGGCAGAGGAAGCAGAGCAGTTAAAAATAAAAATAGAAGAAGAGACTAAAAAGAAGTTGAAGGCTTTGGAAAAGAAAAAGCTTCAGCAAACTTCAAAGAAGTAACAACCTAAAGGGAGGATATTTCTGATGAATTTTTTGATTGCACTTGATACTGCACAGGACAATGTAAAACAGATAGAATTTTTCTTTTCAAAAGAAAATCTGGTTTCGATGTTTAATCAATTTTGTGACTGGTGTGTAGGCTTTGCCGGAAAGCTTATTATGGCGTTAATCGTGTGGCAGATTGGAAAGAGGCTTATTAACTGGGTTGTGAAGATTAGCGTTAAGGCATTGGAAAGAAGTGAATTAGATGAAGGTGTTGTAGGCTTTATTGGTTCTATTGCAAGAATGGTATTGTATGCAATTCTTGTATTAATAGTTGTAGGAATTCTTGGGATTCCGACAGCTTCGTTAATCACGGTTTTTGGTTCGGCAGCTTTGGCGGTAGGTATGTCATTGCAGGGAAGTCTTTCCAACTTTGCGGGAGGAATCCTTCTGCTTATATTTAAGCCTTTCAGGGTTGGCGATTATATTATATCGGGAAGCTGTGAGGGAACGGTAGTTGCGATTGAGCTGTTGTATACAAAGCTTAATACTGTTGATAATAAAATTATCATGCTTCCGAACGGGGCATTATCTAATTCCAACATTATCAATGTAGGCGCCGAGGATATGAGAAGGCTTGACATTGAAATCGGCGTAGGCTATCAGACAGATTTATCAAAGGCAAAAAAGCTGCTTATGGAATGTCTGGAGAAATCGCCTGATATAATAAAAGAAAAAGAGTTAAAGGTAGTTGTGAAAAATCTGGCTGACAGCAGTATTGTTATTGAGACACGGGCATGGGTGTCGAATGATAAGTATTGGGATACCAGATTTAAGCTTCTTGAAGAGTATAAGAACATATTTGATGCAAACGGAATAGAGATTCCGTTTAACCAGTTAGATGTACATATTACACAATAGCAGTAAAGAATATGAAACGCAGGTAAGGTTAAGACTTTATCTGAGTTTCATATTTTTTACTTTTTTTTTACAAACTTTGGTCACAATTAATGGATAAACTATCCAATATAAAGAAATGCATTTTTGATTAAATACCGCTGAAGCGGAGGAATGGAGGATTTTATGGCAATCGAGGTATTTAACCGATGTGAAAAGAAATATATGTTAAATACAGAACAATATCGGAAGCTGATTGAAGCGATTCAGCCCTATATGGTTGCGGACGAATATAACCGCAATAATGAGTTTTATGAAATCAGCAATATTTATTACGATACGCCTGACGACCGTTTAATCAGGGCTTCAATAGAAAGACCTGTATATAAAGAAAAATTAAGACTGCGCAGCTACGGAACACCAAATGAAAATTCTTCGGTTTTTGTGGAAATTAAGAAAAAATATAAAGGTGTTGTAAATAAAAGGCGTACGGTAATGAAACTTGATGAGGCATATGCTTATCTTAATGAGGGCAAAAAGCCCTGTGCTGATAATCCAAAGCTTAACCGGCAGGTTTTCCGGGAAATCGATTATTTCTGCCAGATGTATAATCTGGTGCCTAAGGTATATTTGTCGTACAGAAGAAGAGCGTATTTTGAAAAAAATGACGGCGATTTTCGTGTTACCTTTGATAAGGACATAACGGCAAGGCGTGAGGATTTGCGTCTTGAGAGTGGAAGCTACGGAAACAAACTGCTTCCTGACGGCGTCTATCTTATGGAAATCAAAATTAACAGAGCGGTTCCTCTGTGGTTTACAAGGATTTTATCGAAGCTTGAGATTTATCCGGTATCGTTTTCTAAATATGGAACAGAATACAAAAACTATGTTGCAGAAAATTATGTGAGAAATAAAGGAGAGATATTATGTTTGAATCAGTGTTTACAAGTACAGCAGAAAATACAATCAGTGTTGGCCCGGCAGTGTTAAGCATCGCAGCAGCGGTTATATTGGGGCTTATTATAGGAATTTCCTATATGATGGCGTGTAAAAAAGACGGATACGGTAAAAACTTTATCGTTGGACTTGTTCTTCTTCCGGCTATTGTTGCAGTGGTAATCCTGCTTATCGGCAGCAATGTCGCAAGAGCATTTTCAATGGCAGGTGCATTTGCACTTGTACGTTTCAGAAGTGCACCGGGAAATGCAAAGGATATTGCAGTAGTATTTTTTACAATGGCAGCAGGTCTTGCATGCGGACTTGGCTATGTGACATTTGCGATATTATTTGTAGTGATTATTGCACTTGTGATGGTAGTTTTGTCGCTGTCAGGCTTTGGCGGAAGAAATGGTTGCGATCGGTCAGCACGCCGGACGGAACACCATCGCCCTGATCACCAACATGGATCGCCCCTTGGGTCGAGCCATCGGCAATAGTCTGGAAGTCATCGA
>JAGAJD010000047.1 GCA_017626275.1 Lachnospira sp. | reverse complement strand
TTCCGATAGGTGCATCAACCGTTCCGCCTTCCTCACGAAAAGCATTATAGCATATTGCCTCATACTTCCTTGTTATCGAATGAACACTTAACTGCTCGGCAATTTTACGGTGTGCAAAATCGTTTTTGCACACCACCAGAACACCCGTCGTATTCATATCTATCCTATGTACAATTCCCGGTCTTAATTCCCCGTTAATCCCCGACAAATTTTCCCGGCAGTGATACATAAGCGCATTGACAAGTGTTCCGCTGTAATGTCCCGCCGCAGGATGCACAACCATTCCCTTAGGCTTATTAATAACGATAATATCCTCGTCCTCAAAAATAATATCAAGCGGAATATTTTCCGGTTCAATCTCCTGCTCTTTTAATTCAGGAATCATAATTACAATATGCTCTGAGCCTGTCAGTTTATGATTAGCTTTTGCAATTACTTTTTCATCAACCGTAATATTGCCTGACGTAATCAGATTCTGAATATATGAGCGTGAATATTCCTCCAGCTCTTCCGACAAATATTTATCGATACGTTCACCGGAATTTTCTTCACCGACAATAAACTCTACCTTTTTTTGTTCCATTCTATTTTTTCCTTTTTAAAAAAGCAAATTCGTCTTCTTTATATACAAATAAAATCAGAATAATCAGACAAACCTCCGAAACAGTCACGTAGATATCAGCAACATTAAAAACAGGGAAATCAATGAGCTTAAAGTAAATGAAATCCCTTACATAACCCAAAAACAGTCTGTCTATAAAATTACCGATTGCTCCTGCCGAAAGAAATGTAATCGTTGTCTGAAGCTTTATCATTTCCGCTTTATTCGGCATTAACGCCATAACATAAATTGCCGCCAAAACAATGACAACCGTAATAATCATAAAGATTATACGTCCGCCGCTCATCATTCCCCATGCTGCGCCTGAATTTTCAAGGTAGTAAAATTCAAAAACTCCGTCAATTATAACAAACGGATTCTTACCTTTCAGTGTATTGACTGCAGCAATCTTAGTGAGCTGGTCAATCAGACATAAAATTATAACGCCTATAAAATAAACTGTTAAACCTTTTTTATTAATCCTGTTTTTCATAACTCTCCATTTTTATAAAATAATATCTTTAAGTGCCTGTTTCATCTCTTCATCAGTCACGGTTGTATCTATATACGCATTTCCGACTTTATCAAGAAGTATAAACTTAATCTTTCCTGCATCCATCTTCTTATCACTCTTTGATACAAGAACAACATCTTCAACGGAAATTCCCGTAACTGTTACAGGGAATCCATACTGCTTAAACATTTCAACAGCCTCTGTATACTCCGCCTCCGAAATATTTCCACGATTTAAGGAAATCTTTAATGACGCAATCATTCCCAGTACTACACACTCTCCGTGATAAAGCTTAAAATTCATCAGTTTCTCAATAGCATGTCCCAATGTATGTCCAAAATTTAACAATGCCCTGTCACCCTTTTCAGTAGGGTCTAATTCTACAACACCACGCTTAATCTGACAGCTTCCCGCAATCATATGCTCCAATGCACAATACTCTCTTGCAGTGATTGCCTTTTCATTCTCCTTAAGCCACTGATAGTATTCTTTGTCCTTTATAAATCCATGCTTAATAATCTCTCCAAAACCTGAATTGAACAATCTGTTATCCAAAGAAAGCAGCGCAGACATATTCATATATACAAGCTTTGGCTGATGAAATGCTCCCACCATATTCTTGTAAGCTCTGAAATCCACGCCGGTCTTTCCGCCGATGCTTGAATCAACCTGTGCAAGAAGCGATGTAGGTATCTGTATAAAAGAAACACCACGCAGATATGTGGCAGCCGTAAAACCTGTCAAATCACCTACAACACCGCCGCCAAGTGCAGCTAACATATCTTTTCTGTCAAAATGATTCTTAATAAGAAATTCATATACATCTTCAACTGTATTCAGATTCTTATTAGCTTCTCCCGCTTCAAATGTATATACAAAAACAGAATTTCCCGTTTTTTCCAGTTCCTCTTTCACGGCCTCTGCGTAAAGCGGCCCTACATTGCTGTCTGTAACTATGCAGATTTTTCTTCCCGTAACCGCAAGCTTTTCAAAGCTTTCGGCTAATCTGCTAAAATCCTTTTCAATCACTATATCATATATAGGTTTGCTGTCTAAATGTACTGTAATTGTCTCTGACATATTTTTCCCTTTCCTGTTTAAAATCACTTATTAAATTGCTACAATGCCACCCACAGTCATTGAAACAGACCACAGGCGGCATCTAATACCTTGTATTAAATTAAAACTTATTATCCGCATTGTTAAATGTAGATAAATCAATTCCGCCTGCTACAAGCTCCGGAATATCACCTGAAATATCAACATTCGGCGGTGTCACTAAGAATATGTAATTCGTAATCTTTTGAAGATTGCCGCGCATTGCATAGCATGAACCTGCGGAATAATCAATTATTCGCTGTGCAATCTCAACATGAATACCCTCAAGATTCAGTACAACTGCCTTACCGCTTAAAAGTGTATCGGTAATCTCGCTTGAATCCTCCATAGACTCAGGTCTGATAACAACAACCTCCAAACCTCTTGAACCGCTTGTCTTAATCGGAACAACCTTCCTTTGCTGCTTTGCTTTATCATTCACTCTTATATCACTGTAATCGTCTTCTTCATCTCTATTCTTACGGCTTCCTGAAAAAAGCTTCTTTCTTGCTGAACCTTTTTCTTCTTCCTCATCGTCAAATTCGTCATCGTAATCATCGTAATCGTCATCATAGTCATCACCCTGAAGCTTAAATACGTTAATTACACCGTCAAAAATACCCATAACTCTGTCTCCAATCTATTTATTATAGTTACGTGCTCCAAAAATAGCCGTACCTACACGCACCATCGTTGCACCCTCTTCTACTGCAACAATATAATCATTCGTCATTCCCATAGACAAAATGTCCATACAGACATTATCAATGTTTTTTTCATTGATGTCAACAGATAATTGCCTTAATTGTCTAAAATATTTGCGGTTTTCTTCCGGATTTTCAACAAATGGTGTGCTTGTCATCAAACCCTTAATATGTATGTTAGGAAGCACCGCAATTTTTTCAACCTCTTCCATTGTATTTTCAAGCGTCAGTCCGAATTTGTTTTCTTCCTGTGCGACGTTTACTTCAAGCAGAATATCAGCACATGTATTTTTCTTTACTGCCTCTTTGCTTATTTCCTCTGCAAGTCTTAATGAATCAACAGAATGAATCAAAGCGACCTTTCCTACAATGTATTTAACCTTATTGCGCTGCAAATGTCCAATCATATGCCACCTTATATCCTTTGGCAGCACTTCTATCTTCTCCGTAAGCTCCTGTACATAATTTTCGCCAAATGCCCTGATACCTGTATCATATACCTCCAACAACTGATCGACAGGCTTTGTTTTGCTTACTGCAATCAGTTCTACTTCTTCCGGTTTCCTCCCTGCCCTTTTACATGCATCTTCAATGTTTTTTTGTACTTCCTTTACATTTTCAGCCAGCATTTGTCTCTCCTTTCCGCTGTATCCGTCAAGCCATATCCATAAAATTTTTAATAAATCATCTGATTTTCCGTATACTTTTCAGCCTCCAAAACAATATGGTCATATACTGATATACCATGCGAAACGCCCTTTTTGACAACATAATATTCATTATTTTCGTCCAAAATCTC
>JAGAJD010000004.1 GCA_017626275.1 Lachnospira sp. | reverse complement strand
TGGATGCAGATTTGCAGGACGATATCAATGCGATTGATGAAATGCTTGAGAAGTATCAGGCAGGAAGTGATATTGTGTATGGTGTGAGAAGCAAGCGTGCCACAGACACATTTTTTAAGCGTTTTACGGCGGAAAGCTTTTATAAGATAATGAACTGGCTTGGAGCTAACACTGTTTATAATCACGCTGATTACCGACTGATGAGCAAACGTGCGCTTGAGGCACTCTCTGAGTTTAAGGAGGTTAATCTTTTTCTTCGCGGAATGGTGCCTATGATTGGCTATCAGACAGATGTGGTATACTACGAGCGCAGCGAGCGTTTTGCGGGAGAGAGCAAATACCCGTTAAAGAAGATGATTCAGTTTGCCGTTGAGGGAATTACTTCGCTAAGTACAAAACCAATCAGGCTGATTATGAATCTCGGTATATTTATTTTCCTGTTCAGCTTTGTGATTCTTATTTACAGCCTTGTACGTCATTTTATGGGACATACTGTGGCAGGCTGGACAACGATTATTGTTTCGATATGGGCGATTGGCGGTCTTATTCTGTTGTCGCTTGGAATTATCGGGGAATATATCGGGAAAATTTATCTTGAGTCAAAGGAAAGACCGAGATATATTATTGATGAATTTTTAAATGACTGATATTGGGATACAGGACTACGATAATGAAAAAGTGGAATTCAATAAAGGTACTTTTTGCCGCTGCATTTATTTTGGGACTGATTATGTTTAATAGTACACGCATATCTGCAGCACAGGATATAGTGGAGGACGGAACGTATGTCATTCATTCCGTGATTGATGAAAGTAAATGTGTTGATGTTACGGGCGGTTCTGTTTCGGAGGCGGCAAATGTGCAGTTGTGGTCGGAAAATGACGGAAACGCACAAAAGTTTTATTTTGCAAGACAGCATAACGGTTGTTATGTGATTACGGCAGAGTGTTCGGGAAAAGCTCTTACAGCTAAAGAGGCAGTGAGCGGAGCAAATGCAGAGCTTCAGGATTATGACGGAAGGGCAGAACAGCAGTGGAATCTTATGCCGACAGGCTATGGTACATATATATTTCAGTCGGCTGCAGCCGGGGTTTATCTGGATATTTGCGGAGGCTTTACAGATGACGGAAATAATGTGCAGGTGTGGGAGTACAGCGGTTCTGCTGCACAGAAATTTACATTTGAACGTGTAGAGACACAACACACTCTTGGAGACGGAACATTTGTAATTGCTTCCGCATTGGACGATAATATGCGCATTGATGTCAACAGAGGTGCATATGGAGCGGGAGTCAATGTTCAGCTTTGGTCAGGAAACACTACAAATTCGCAGAAATTTAAAGTCATTTATGAGGGTGATGGTACATATACAATAACAGCGCTTTGCAGTGATATGAGATTAGACGTTAATGGTGCTTCTGAAATGAGAGGTGCAAATATACAGCAGTGGCCGGCTAATGACAGCAGCGCACAGCGTTTTAGAATCCGGTCGGTCGGAAACGGATATTACCGTATACAGGCTGAGTGCAGCGGATTATATCTTGCGATAAACGGTAAAGAAGCAGTAGAGGGCACTAATATATGCCAATGGACGGAAGATGACAGCAAGGCACAGTATTTTAAATTCTATGAGACAGAGTATGAGCCAGTGGTTGAAGACGGCTGTTATACAATTACTTCACAGATTATGAGCAATTACCGTATAGATATTGCATGTGGAAGCGAGGACTGGGGAGCTAATGTCTGGTTATGGTCACAAAATGATTCTAATGCGCAGAAATTTGATATAAAATATGTTGGCGCAGGACAGTATAAGATTACGGGAGCATGTTCTAATCTTCCGTTAGATGTAGAAGGCGGAGGCAGCGCTAACGGTACTAATATAAGGCAGTGGGACGACAATTCTTCAGCCGCTCAAAGGTGGCATATTTACCGTACTGAAAACGGCGGGTATTATTTCATGGCAGTGCAAAGCGGCAAAATGCTGGACGTAAACGGTGCTGTTGCTTATGACGGAAATAATGTACAGCTTTGGGAGTTTACGGGAAGTCCGGCACAGAAATTCTGGCTTGATAAGACTAACAAAAAATATTACGGCTGGACAACTATTAACGGAAAAAAGTATTACTATAACGGAAACGGTGAACTGCATTCAAAGCTCGGAATTGATGTGTCAAAATATAACGGAGTGATTGACTGGCAGGCAGTAAAGAATGACGGAATAGAGTTTGCTATTATTCGTGTCGGCTATGGTGATGATTATGAATCGCAGGACGATATCAGGGCAATCTATAATATGAATGAGTGTGAGCGTCTCGGGATACCTTACGGAGTATATCTGTACTCATATGCGGTATGTGATGAGCAGGCGTACAGCGAAGCTGCACACATTCTGCGTATGATTGAGGGACGTAATCCGCAGATGGGAGTGTTTATTGATATTGAAGATACACAAACCTATTACGATGCGGGAATTAACCCATACAGCGAAGAGGGCAGGACATGTATTACAAGGTGGACGAGGATTATTCTTGACGCTGTGAAAAATGCAGGTTACACACCGGGAGTTTATGCAAATTACAATTATTATTCAAACATTTTATATAAGGACGAGATAAGCGAGATAAAATGGCTTGCTTATTATAAGACGAATAATCCATACGATAATTATGTGCTTCCTGACGGCCCGTGGGTATGTTGGCAGTACACCAGCAGAGGAAGCGTAAAAGGTATTGATGGAAATGTGGATATGAATGCGTGGTATAGGTATTAATATTATTAATAAGTGTTATATCAGATAGGAAAACGGGAGACAGTTGCTGGGCTGTCTCCCGTTTTTACAATGTGTAATAATTCAGGCTTTGCATTTGCGGCAGGTGCATGGTTCTGGCTTGATAATGTGCAGAGGGGTTTGAAGGCTGAAATTATCAGGGCGATGATTTGTACTGTTTTGACCTGATTTATGGAGCTATGGTTAGGGGAATTGTTGAGGTTGAGGTGGCTTTTGTTATTTGGGATTGAGATGAGGGGAGAGAAAATAATGGAAAAAATTGTAATATAAAGTATTTTTATAGTGAAATGTGTGTGGTGTTTTGGTACAATAAACAAAAATGAGGGATAATCAAATATTATCTGTCAGGTTGAAAATAGGAAAAATACCAAGTTATTCAGTAGCAAATATGTTGTATTATCTGTTGATATTGATAAAGATAATAGAGAAAACATTGCAAGAGGGGTGATTTTAATGAAGGAAAAAATAGTACTGGGAATTCATGTTGGCCATGATCGAGCTGTTGCTCTGATACAAAATGGTAATGTTGTAGGAAGTATCGCACAAGAGCGCCTTGATAGAATAAAACACTCGCGTTCAATAGAGCTTCCATTCGATGCAATAGATGCACTTTTAAAATATCATCATATAAATATAGAGGATGTTGCTTGTGTAGGTTTATCTGGAGATGCAATGGAAGGGGAAAATATTTTAAACACTATCAAATCCAATCTTTGTACACATTACAACCTTACAATTCCTGTATATTTTGTATCGCATCATGATTCTCATGCTTATGCAGTATTTTATGCTTCTGGTTTTTCTAATTCACTTATTTTTATTGCGGATGGCGGAGGAGATTACTATAACAATTACACAGAAGCAGAAAGCTTGTACGTTGCAAATAAATCAGAAATTTCTCCCGTAAAAAAACGTTTCCAGGCTCCTACTATTCGGAGAATGGGGAATGAAAGTAATTATTTATTACCATATATGCCATCTACTGTCCGTAAACAGGAAATCAGCCTTGCAAGGAAATACGAACAATTTACATATTTATTAGGATTTGGTTGGGGACAAGCTGG
>JAGAJD010000046.1 GCA_017626275.1 Lachnospira sp. | reverse complement strand
TTATGGCGGCGCAATTTACAGCTCATGGCTCGACCGTCCGCTTTCTATTGCCGGAAGTGTCGCCCTGAAAAATTTCGACTCACTGTTTCCACGTACAAAACTGGTAGATTTTCACCAGCCCGTTGCCGTAGTTCCAAGCCTTGCTATTCATCTGAACCGTGATGTCAATAAAGGTGTTGCAATAAATCCGCAGACAGAATTACTTCCTGTATGCGGTACTGACTCAGGCTCACCGGATAATTCATTTTTTATCCGGCAGATAGCCTCGCAATTAGACGAAGCCCCTGAAAATATTTTATGTTATGATTTATGCCTTTATAACGCAGAAGCACCACAGCACGCAGGCTTTGAACAGGAGCTGTTACTGGCTCCGCGCATTGACAATCTTTCCTCTGTACAGGCCTGTCTTACAGGTCTTATAGAAAATGAAGCTGACTACGGACTTCAGATGATTGCCCTTTTTGACCATGAGGAGATTGGAAGTAAAAGCAAAAACGGTGCAGACAGCAGCTTACTTTCTCTTGCACTGGAACGTTTCTGTAATGCACTTGAAATTTCAAGAGAAACATTCCTTAAAAATCTGAAAAAAAGCTGCTACCTCTCACTTGACGTTGCACATGCCATTAACCCGAATCACCCTGAAAAGTCAGACCTCACAACACAGCTTGCGCTCAATCAGGGATTTGCAGTAAAATGCTCTGCCAAACATTCCTATTGCAGTGACAGCGAAACAACCGGAATGATTCTGCAGCTTGCAAAGCAAAACAATATCGCATGCCAGCCTAATTATATACGCTCTGATATTCCCGGAGGCAGTACGGTCGGACCAATCGTATCCTCTCTTTTGCCAATGCCGTGTGCAGATATCGGTATTCCGATTTACGCTATGCACTCTGCAATGGAAACCTGCGGTGTTCGTGACCAGTATTACTTAGAGCAGTTCATGAAAGCATTTTTTAATACAACAATCCATTAACACAAAGGCAGGCAATGACATATCCCGCCATTGCCTGCCTTCAATTAATTATGCAAATATTGAAATAATCAATGCTACGATAAATCCCGTTCCGCCTACCAGCGTTTCCATAATCGTCCATGTCTTTAATGTTGTCTTTTCATCCATGCCCACCAGTGACTTTACAAGCCAGAAGCCGGAATCATTAAAGTGTGAACAAACGGTTGCACCCCCGGCGATAGCAGCCGTCACACATGCAAGATAGATTGGAGAAAGCTCTGCAATTCCCGGCATTGCCGCAATAATACCTGCTGCCATTGTCATAGCAACCGTTGAAGAACCAACGGAAATTCGCACAAGTGCCGCCACAATAAATGCCACAACTACCATTGGAAGCGCCGCAGAGGAAACTGCATTTCCAATCACTTCACCCAGACCTGAATTCTGAAGCATATAGCGAAGGACACCACCACTGGCTGTTACTAACAAAATCATACCTGCCGGTTCAAGCGATTTGTCATAATCTTTTCCAGTTCCTCACTGTTATATCCATGACGGTATCCCAGAATAATCATTGCAACAATAGTTGCGATTGTTAATGCAACAAACGGTTCGCCAAGGAAGCCTAAAATCGGCTGAATACCGCTCATGGCAGGAACTACCTTTGCAACAGAATTAAGGATAATGAGTACCAGCGGAATCAGTATAATTCCAACGATTGTCCAAAACTTCGGAAGCTTTGATTCATCAAAATCCTGCTGATTAGCAACATGTTCAGGAACCGGAATCATGTATTTCTTTCCGCAGATAGAACCCCATACCGGACCTGCAACAATCATAGCCACGATACCACAGCATACTCCAATGAGAATTACCCAGCCGAGGTCTACATTTAACATAGAGGCTACAAGCACCGGTCCAGGTGTCGGCGGAATAAATGCATGTCCTACCGCAAGTCCTGCAAGAAGCGGAATTGCATAATACAATGAAGAACGCTTCGTCTTCTTTGCAAGAGAAAATGCCAATGGAATCAGAATAATCAGTCCGGCATCAAAGAATACAGGCATTGCTATAATAAGACCCGTAATACCCAATGCCCACGCAGCCTTTTTGTCACCAAAGCGATTAACCATAGTAACCGCAAGTGTCTGCGCACCGCCTGATACCTCCAGAATTGCACCAAACATAGAACCAAGACCTACCAGCAGTGCAATACTCTTTAACGTGTTTCCTATTCCTTCGTTTACAGAGCTAATAATCTCCGTAAAAGGCATACCTGCCACAAGTCCAATAGTTACAGCTCCAACTAAAATTGCAATTACCGCCTGAACCTTAAACTTAATAATCAGCAGCAGCAACAGTGCCAACCCCACCAGTGCGGCAATAATTAATCTTGTAGAATCTAATGCAACAGTTTCTGTCATAAAAATGCACCTTCCTTTCATACACTATACATTTTTGCTTTTATACCATGTATCCGCCCTTCATTGGCGATACAGCATGTTCTGAATAATTTTTTAATACACCCTTTTGATATTTCGGTGACTTTGGTTTCCACTGCTTTCTTCGCTCTGCAAGAATTTTGTCAACCTCTTCTTTTGAAAGACGCTCCCCTTTAACACCAACAATTTCCAAAATTCTTCCCGGAATATCAATCTTAATCAAGTCGTCCTCTTCGACCAATGCAATCGGTCCGCCATCTGCCGCTTCCGGAGAAACATGCCCGATAGCAGGGCCTTTGGACGCCCCTGAAAATCTTCCGTCCGTAATCAAAGCAATAGATTTGCCAAGCTGTGCATCGGACGAAATTGCTTCTGTGGTATAGAACATTTCCGGCATACCCGAACCCTTTGGTCCCTCATAGCGAATAAATACTGCGTCGCCCGGCTGTATTTTATGGGATAACACTGCTGAAATAGCATCTTCCTCACAGTCAAACGGCTTTGCACGAAGAACAGCCTGAAACATTTCTTTTGGCACTGCAGAATGTTTTACAACAGAACCCTCCGGTGCAAGATTTCCTTTTAAAATTGCCACTGTGCCATTTGTTCCTATCGGCTCATCAAATGTTCTGATAACATCTGTTCTTTTTAAATTCCATTTTTTAAGATAAGACTCACACTTATCATAAAAACCGTTTTTCTTTAACTCTTCCAGATTTTCACCCAACGTCTTTCCTGTTACTGTCATGACATCTAAATGCAGCATTGAATTAATCTCTTCCATAACAGCCGGAACACCGCCTGCATAATAGAAGAACTGTGCGGGCCACTTTCCTGCCGGTCTGATATCCAAAAGATAATGCGCTCCTTTGTGCATTCTGTCAAAAGTATCTGAATCAATTTCAATGCCAAGCTCATGCGCAATCGCCGGAATATGCAGCAGAGAATTGGTCGAACCTGAGATTGCCGCATGCACCATAATCGCATTTTCAAATGCTTCTTTTGTTGCAATATCGCTGACCTTTATATTTTTCTTTACAAGCTCTAATACCTGTTTTCCTGCCCTATAAGCCATCTCCTTCAAATCCTCACATGTTGCCGGCATCAGTGCTGAACCCGGAAGCATAAGTCCTAAAGCTTCCGCCATAATCTGCATTGTAGACGCCGTACCCATAAATGAACATGCACCGCAGGACGGACACGCATGATGTTTATAGTATGTAAGCTTTTCTTCCGTGATTTCTCCACGCTGGCACATTGCCGAATATGCACCAATCTGCTCTAATGTCAGCAAATCCGGTCCTGCATCCATAACACCGCCTGTAATCACAATTGATGGCATATCAAGTCTTGCCAGCCCCATAAGACAAGCCGGAACAGATTTATCACAGCTTGCAATAAATACGCCGCCGTCAAAACCCGTTGAGTTGCCATGAATTTCAATCATATTGGCAATCATATCCCTATGTGCCAATGAGTAGTTAATACCGTCATGTCCCTGAGCAATCCCGTCACAAATATCCGTAGTATAATATCTTGCTCCCTTGCCGCCTGCATCTGTAATTCCTCTTAATGCCTCTGCCACAAATTTATCAAGATGCGCGCTTCCCGGATGGCTGTCACCAAAGGTACTCTCTACCATAATCTGTGGTTTGTCCAAATCCTGTATTGTCCAGCCCATTCCAATTTTTAAAGGATCATTTTCCGGTGCCAATGCTCTGACTCTTTGGCTGTTAAGTTCCATATTAACCTCCATTTCTGCTGTTTTACAGCATTAAAATTAATATTATCGCGTTTTCAGTCATCTGATGTTCTTGTAGCCTTATAGTAACATTCATCTGATGTCTTTGCAAGTCATTTGGGCATAGTTCTACTTTTTAGCATGTTTTATATGATTTTATTGGTAATTCTGCACAAAAATATGGTGATTAATAAGCTTTTTCATCTCATCAATCACCATATTTTCAAAAAATCGCTCCAAAGTCATCTGATGTCTTTAGATTCTTCTATTAACTTTTTAATTGCATTCCTATTAAATGTAAGATGCATTGTCATGGCTGTCTTTGCCCCTAACGGATCATGTGCAGCAATAGCCTCTGTTATGTTTCGATGTGTCATAATTGTTTCTTCTATCAGTTTCTTATGTGTCACATTAACAAACATCATAACCGCAGTATCAATAACAGGAATTAACTGCTCTACTACTTTATTCTTAGAACACATTGCCACACAGGTATGAAACGCAATATCACTTTCGATGTATGGAATTTCATTACGAATCTGATATTCAACTTTATCACACAACTTTATTAACTGTTCAATATCCTCTTTTGACGCTTTCAGAGCTGCCATTTCCGCAATCCCCGGTTCCAATATCAACCTCACCTCAACTAAATCCAATGCCAACGACATTTTGTCCTCCAAGGCGGTCAAACCTAATGGATCTAAATCCAGCGGTGTAGTTCTGACTACATACGTTCCCGAACCCTGTCTCACTTCCACAATTCCTCTGGAACTTAACAGCTTTACTGCCTCACGAACCGTACTTCGTCCCACCCCAAACAGTTTTCCCAATTCAAATTCATTGGGCAGCTTCGCTCCCACCTCAACCGGGGTTTTTAATATATATTGATAAATTTCCTCCTGCACCTGTTCTGCCAGAAGGCTGCTCTTCAAATTGGCAAATCCGCTCATAGTTTATCATCCCTTCAATCTGTAATTAATGTAATTGTACCACACCTTTTATCATTTTGTTCAAATTTTCTTGACAAACCGCTTTTTTATGCTATCATAGCTTACAGAGTGTTCGTCATTATTAAGACCGCACGATGGGGTACACCACCGCGGGTGTAGCTTCCTTTCGTGCGGTCTTTTTTTGTTTTATAAGCATTAATGCATGCTTAGCCGCTGCACCTTTTTGACGGACTTCTAAATTAATAATTGGAGGATTTTTCTATGATTACAATTAACGGCTGTGACACACCCGATGCCCAAAACATGACCGTGTCAGCATATCTTGAAAAAGAGGGCTACAATCCCGTAAGGATTGCCATTGAATTAAACGAAGTAATTTTAAAAAAAGATGAATATGACACTACCCGACTGAAAGACGGAGATATTATGGAAATCGTTCAGTTTATGGGCGGCGGACAATAAAAACAAATGCCGCTAAAGCGGCGGAATGGAGATTACTATGAATGATACTTTTACACTTGGAGGACATGAATTTTCTTCCCGTTTTATTTTGGGTTCAGGCAAATATAATCTGAATCTTATCAATGCTGCCGTAAAGGACGCCGGTGCCGAGATTATTACTCTTGCGGTAAGACGTGCCAACACTAAAGAC
>JAGAJD010000045.1 GCA_017626275.1 Lachnospira sp. | reverse complement strand
TTGTTTATGTATGTTTATATGCCTGCTGTTTTTGTGCTTCAGATTAACGGGAAGAATCGGAAATCATGATTTGTACGGCAGAATGATTGAACTTGCAAGGGAGAATAACAAGATATCATCAGAGCTTAAGGCAAATATGCAATACGTTGATAAACGCAATAAACAGCTCCAGAATTTTATTGAAAATATTGCACATCAGGTAAAGACGCCGCTGGCTGCCATGAGTTTGTCGCTTGATACGTTAAAGGCAAAAAATGTGGACGAACGGCTTGACGGATATATTAACCAGTGCTTTTATCATGTTGAAAGAATAAGTGAGTTTATAAAAAGGCTTCTTGATATAAGCCGCATGGAATCCGGAAAAATGATATTTGCAAGTGAGCCGATTGTTGTGAGTGACGTAATTAATCAGGCAATAATGGCGGCTGCCATAGAAGAAGATAAGATATCTTCTGCCCCTGATGATGATTATATTATATATGGAGACGGGGAATGGTTAAAAGAAGCTTTAGTTACCATTATGACAAATTCCTGCGAATATATAAATGATATTCCAAATGGAAGAATATTTATTGATACGGAGTTTGGACAGGAGCAGTGTCTTATAACTATAAGCGATAACGGAAAGGGTTTTGATTCAGCCTGTATAGGTCATATTTTTGACAGATTTGAGACGAACAGCGATTCAAAGTCATTCCATGTAGGGATTGGACTTAATCTGGCAAAGCTTGTAATTGAGGCGCATCACGGAACTATCAGTGCCAAAAACAGTGATAAATACGGAGGAGCAGCCTTTTTAATCAGACTGCCAAAGTATACATTAAAAACAAAAAAATAGAAAAATGCAGAGCTTTATATTAACTGTAAGTTTTTTGCAAGTTTCATGAATTATAATTAAATTAAAGATAACAATTCAGCCGTGGCATATAAGTTACGGCGGAAACAGGAGGACATATGGTTATATTAAAAGCTGAAAATATTTCAAAAACCTATAAAGCAGGTTCTGTGGAAGTTCCTGCATTAAAAAAATGTGATGTGTCGTTTGAACTCGGTGAGTTTGCGGCTATTATAGGAAAGAGTGGTTCGGGTAAGTCCACGCTTCTTAGGATTCTTGGTTCAATGGATAAACCTGATGGTGGAAGCGTCGTAATTGACGGACTTGACATTTTAAAGCTGAAGGATAAGGAGTTGTCTAAATTCAGGAGAGAAAAGATAGGATTTATTTATCAGGATTACAGTCTGTTTCAGGAATTTACGACATATGAGAATATTGTCATGCCTTTAGTGCTTGATAAAAAAGCACCTGACAAGGAAGAGGTGGACGAACTGCTTGAACAGTTGGAAATAAGCCACTGCAAAAACAAATATCCGACGCAGATGTCAGGAGGTGAGCAGCAGCGTGTTGCAATAGCAAGAGCACTGATAACACACCCGGCAGTTATTTTTGCCGATGAACCGACAGGAAATCTTGACGCTGAGAGCGCAGGCAAGGTTGCTGACATGCTGTCAATGGCATCGGATAAGTACAATCAGACAATAATAATGGTGACACATGATAAGCAGATGGCAGATTACGCTGACAGAATACTTACTATCGCCGACGGAAACATAAAATATAACGGATAGAAGACGGAGGTGGAAAGTTATGAGCATTGCATTTGTAAAAGTGGTGTTAAAAAGTCTTCTTCACCGATGGAGAGAAGTGGTTCGCGTATGTTTGGCTGCTTTTCTGGCACTGTTTTTTGTGACATCAGTGCTGGCAGTTCAGGAGAATATTTATCAGTGGCAGATGGCTGTGAACAGACAGCGGTTTGGCGACTGGTTTGTTATGGATAATGGACAAAAAGAAAATGAAATTTTTTCAAATCACCCGTATTTAGAAAAGCCGGCTGTTGCTTACAGCGCAGTTAAGCTTTATGATGATGAATTTAATGAACTTGGAATTTCGGCAGGATTTATGACACAGGATTTTATTAAAAGAGGTCATATTACTTTGGCACAGGGACATATGCCGGAAAATGATAATGAGATTGTTATGGACTGGAATACAATGCTTAAACTGGGACTGGAGCTTGAGCTGAACCAGACCATAACCTTAAATTACTATAAAGATGACGAGGCATTTTCTAAAGATGACATGTTAAGAGAGGAATACGTTATCTGTGGTATTCTTGAAAATTATACAAACATATGGGAGAAAAACAGTTGGGTTCCATGGATACTTATGACAGACAGCAAAGCTTCACAATTAAACGAAAAGCATGATTATGTGTATATTTATCCGTTAAAGACTTATGTAAGAACTGATAATTACAGGGAATTATATGATAATATGCGTTCCGGCAGCCGTGGATATATGTATAATTCTTCAGTGTATGATTACAAGCCGTGGGGATCAGAATTTGTATACAACTATCTTTATGTGCTTGTCATGTTTATAGGTATCGCTGCCCTTACATACCAGATGCTTCTATATCACAGAGGAAGAAGAGAAACTCTTAAAAAGTTCAGAAGGCTTGGTGCGGGAAGAGGGCAGGTTACATTTATAAAAATGTTTGAAAACCTGCTTATAATCGTGGTATTCGGAATACTTGGCATTATCGGAGGAGTTGCGGCAACACGTGTAATCTGCAGTTTTTTTGAAAATGCAAAAGGTGTTTCCTTTTACTATGTGGGAAATGAGCTGATTGCTAAGGCTGCTTTATCTGTTATTATTGCATTTGTTGTTCAGGAAGCTGTTATTGCAATATCAGAAATTACGGGGAAGAATAAGAAAGTAAAAAAGATAAAGATTAAAGAAGAGACAAAAATATCAAAAATATCGCCACGCAATGCAAAAGCTGTTATTAGAAGGCGTTTTACAAAGAGTAACGGAGTATGGCTTAATATTGGTGTACGCTTATTTGCTCTTGCTATAACATGTATACTTTTAATATGTTCCGCCAATATATATACTGCATACAGCTCTTATGCGGATAATAACAACAGACCTGATTTAACAGGCTTTAAGCAGGAAGATTTTGAGGGGACATTTTATATTCCGGCTGTTGTTTCAATACCATATATAGCTACTTCACCGGGACGTTATAATCTGCCGGGGAAAGCGGAATTATTAACAGAATATTTGGAGGACGATTATACAAGAGATGAATACATTAACAGCTTTTATATGGTAAACGGAGAAAAAGATATTAAGCACGAGGGCGATTATGTATTAAAGACATTCAGACTTCTTTCGATGTGGAACAGTGTTTATTTTAAAGACAGTAATACATTTCTTACGAAGGGCATCATGCAGGATTTTATTGACAGCGTGGGAAGCATGGAGGGTGTAAAGAATGTCAGTTTTTCATCCTTTGAAACTTCAAGAAGGTGGTCATGGGATAAAATGGATTATAAAAAGCTTGGTGTAGACCGTTTGTATCAGTATGTATCTCCAGATGAAGGAAAGAAGAAGGATTACGGCAGCCGTTATGTTTATGCAACTGATTATGTTGAGCCGTCAAAGGAATTATATAAAAGACTGTCAAAATATATTGATGCAAAGTATATAGATTACGATGCTTTTGCAAGCGGGAATCAGGTAATTGTAATTCTTAAGAAGCAGGCAAACGGGGAATATGATGATACGCTTAAGGCAGGCGACAGAATTAATTATCATTATACAGATATGCCGCTTACTTATTCCAGTTATTACGATACATTTCGCGAAGATGAAGAAAATTATGTAACTTCTATGCCGTATTATAAAGAATGTTATCGTTTAAGATACAAATTTGAGTATGATAACTATTACAGCAAATCACCTTTTTCCTCTTTTTATACAG
>JAGAJD010000044.1 GCA_017626275.1 Lachnospira sp. | reverse complement strand
TACCTTTCCGAATGCCTTCAAGATTATTCCGTTCTCGTCAATAAGGTAAGTTGTGCGCACAACTCCCATTGACACTTTTCCATAATTTTTCTTTTCCTGCCATACATCATACGCCTTAATGGCTGAAAGCTCAGTATCCGAGAGCAGCGTAAATCCCAGATTGAACTTCTCCTCAAATTTCTTATGTGATGCAACTGAATCTTTACTTACGCCAAGTACTACTGCTCCTTTTTCTGTAAAATGCGGATACAGCTCGCTAAATCCACACGCCTGCTTAGTACATCCCGGCGTGTTATCCTTTGGATAAAAATACAAAACAACCTTTTTTCCCGCATACTCACCTAATGTATGCACATTTCCATTCTGATCCGGCAATGAAAAGTCCGGTGCCTTCATTCCTGCTTCTAATATAATATTCCTCCAATCCGCGACGCTAAAGCGTCAAAAGAACCGCGCGCCAAATATCGAATTTGGTCCTGCGGTAATGACTTGTTTCCTAATCGTTATTTTTTATCATATGTTAATTTACACCTTACGTCAACCTGACATTAGTATTACTAAATAATTTTACAGATTTAATTGTTTTTTAAATTGTTTTTATGTTGTTATTTGTATATAATGTCTATTTGTAATTAATAATTAAGCTGTACTGACTGTTATTTTATTTTCATAATAAGTAATTACGAAACTCTTCATTAAGCACATGTGGTTGTACAATATAAACAATCCGACGGGTACAAAGCATACTGCTTATGGATTTGTTTATATTATACAACTCACACTGTTAAAAGAAGAGTTTCGCAAACGCATATATTTTCATAATATAAGGAGGCATTGAATTGAAACCGGAACAAATCAAAAAAGAAGCCTCAGAGCTTCAGGAAATCATTAAAAATGACAGACGTTTTCTTCATACACATGCCGAAACAGGATTTAATCTGCACGAAACGAAGGCCTATGTAAAAAAAGAGCTGAAGGCTATGGGTTATGAGCCTCAGGAATGCGGAAAATCCGGACTTATCGCCATTGCCGGAGGCAAAAAAGAGGGAAAAGTATTTCTCATCCGCGGTGACATGGATGCACTGCCAATCAAAGAAGAGGCTGATGTTGACTTTCCTTCCACCAACGGATGTATGCACGCCTGCGGACATGATATGCACACTGCAATGATGCTTGGCGCTGCACGTTTATTAAAAAAGCATGAGGACGAAATTGAGGGAACAATTAAGCTGATGTTCCAGCCTGCAGAGGAAATCTTTGAAGGCTCCCATGATATGATTGAGGCCGGTCTTTTAAAGAATCCTGATGTCGATGCGGCACTTATGATTCATGTCATGGCAGGAATGCCGTTTGAGCCTGGCACTGTAATTGTCTCTGCTCCCGGTGTAAGCGCGCCTGCTGCCGATTACTTTGAAATAAAGGTACAGGGAAAAGGATGCCACGGTTCTATGCCTAACACCGGTGTTGACCCGCTGAATGCAGCAGCACACATTCTGATTGCTTTGCAGGAAATCCATGCCCGTGAACTTGCAATGAATGACAAAGCAGTTCTTACAATAGGCACAATGCAGGCAGGCAACGCAGCCAATGCCATTCCTGACTCTGTTGTCATGGGCGGAAGCATCCGTACTTTTGATGAAGATACACGTGCATTTATAAAGGAGAGAATGACCGAAATAGCCGAGGGGATTGCAAAATCATTCCGTGCACAGGCTGAGGTTGCTTTCGGAAGCGGATGCCCTACATTGGTCAACGACAAGGATTTATCAATATGCGCTGAACAGTATGTAAAAGAGTTATTGGGAAATGCTTCTGCATTTTCTGCCGCAAAGCTCAGTGCGATGGGCGGCTCTAAAGAATCCAAGACTGCCGGTTCTGAAGATTTTGCCTACGTCAGTCAGGAAGTACCTTCAATTATGCTGGCATTAGCTGCCGGTCAGCCACAGAAAGGATATTCGTATCCTCAGCACCATCCAAAAGTAAAATTTGACGAGTCAGCGCTTTCCGGCGGCAGTGCCGTTTACGCTTATACCGCAATGCGCTGGTTAGAGGAACATAAATAATATGGATTATTTGATGATTTTTTTGGAAATTCTTGGAACGATTGCATTTTCTGTTTCCGGAGCAATTGAAGCCATGAAAAAAGAAATGGATATGCTTGGCGTTCTTGTCCTCGGACTTGTGACAGCCGTTGGAGGCGGCATTATTCGTGATGTTCTTATAGGCCAGCTTCCTCCGGCTTCATTCCGGAATCCGCGGAACGCTCTGATAGCAATTTCCGTAGCTTTTATAGCTTTTTTGATTGGCTTTGCCGTATCAAAGCGCAAGCAGAATGTACAGCATACCCTCTGGAATCAGGTACTGCTTATTTCGGATGCTGTAGGTCTCGGTACTTTTACGGTTCTTGGAATCCGCTATGTACAGGAAATATCAGGATATGACAATCCTGCACTGCTGCTTTTCGTCGGTGTAGTCACAGGCGTTGGCGGTGGCCTTATACGCGATGTGTTTGCAGGAAACGTACCGTATATTTTCCGCAAGCATGTGTATGCAACCGCATCCATAGCCGGTGCGGCCGCATACCTTTGTCTGCAGAACACCGGATATTTAGGCTTTGCCGCTGTTGCGAGTGTGATTGCCGTACTGGTTCTTCGTCTGCTGGCAGCTCATTTTGAGTGGAATCTTCCGCGCGTACGTTTACATGACTAAATCATAATATTTTATTAATTAAAATTCATTCCACTTTCATCATTCTGTACCCGACTCCTACATGAGTCTGTATATATTGAACAGGCTCAGTTATCATGTAGCTCGGATCATTGACTGCCAGAGTATGATAAGGTGCAGTAAAAAAATAATTAAAACATAATAAACACACTACTGAGGACAGAATTCCATAAAAATATCCTTTGCAATAAATTTTTATAGTATACCATATTTTCTCCACGTTTTGTACTGAAACTAATAGTCTGCAGTTTGAAAATAATATTTTTTAACTTTCTCTTGTCGGCTTTGCCTGTCCTCGCATAGTCCAAATTCTCTGATTGCTTATATTTGCCACTATTTACCGATATCTACCGCAATCAGCGCTTCGCCTGCACGTATGCTTCCTTCCTTCAAAAGGCGCACTTTCTGATTATCCTTTAACTCCGTGCATAAAACAGGTGTAATTACAGAAGGCGCATGTTCTTTCAGATACTCAAGATCAATCTTCAGCATCAGCTCGCCCTGCTTTACCCGTTGCCCCGACTCTACAAATACCTCAAATCCGTTACCGTTTAATTTTACAGTGTCAATTCCTATATGAAGCATAAGATTGATTCCCGAGTCTGTTACCATGCCGAGGGCATGCTTAGTGTCAAATATAAATGCCACTTCTCCGTCAGCAGGCGCATACACAAATTCATCCTGCGGTGTTACCGCGGCGCCGTCTCCCACCATTTTTGAAGCAAATGTTTCATCCGGAACAGCAGCAAGATTTGCGGCAATACCATTCATCGGACTTGCAATAATAACAGATTCAATTATTCCCGATTCGGAATCCGACTCAGGACATGATTCAGGACATGATTCAGAAGAAAGGTAATCTTCCAGATTTGATTTAATTACCGTGACCCCCGGTCCGTAGATAATCTGCACTCCGTTTCCTTTACGCACAACACCTGACGCACCTGTTCCTTTTAAAACTGCGTCATCAACCAATGCCGCATTGTCCACGGTACAGCGAAGCCTTGTTGCACAGCAGTCTATATCACTTATATTTTCCCTGCCCCCAAGGCCTCTTATGATGTCTGCGCTGACTGTATCAGATGATACATTTTCTTTATCTGCACGGCTTCCTTTTGCGGCATTTACATCTTCCTTTGTGTAAAGCTTAGTTTGAACATCATCCGCTTCACACCCTGGTGTTTTTAAGTCCAATTTAATAATCAGAAATTTAAAAATAAAATAGTAGAGCAAAAAGTATATAATTCCAACCGGGACAATCATCATCCAGCCTGTCTTTTCATTGCCCTGCATAACTCCAAACAAAAAGAAATCAAGC
>JAGAJD010000043.1 GCA_017626275.1 Lachnospira sp. | reverse complement strand
GGCGGTAAGAAAGCTGTATCAAAAGACGTATATCAGGAATCATATGCAGGACAGTATGCAGACAGACCTGACGGAACAGGTAAGTGGGTACGTTACGATGAGAACGGACGCATGGTTAAGGGCTGGAGTGCAGACGGAAATTACTACTTCGATATGATAACAGGCGCAATGGCTAAGGGAACAACTACTATTGATGGAAAAGTTTATACATTTGATTGGATTACAGGTATCTTAGTAAAATAAAGTAAAAAACATACCATCGGCAGTTATAGAACTGTCGGTGGTGTTTTTTAGTTATCTGATTTGCCATTCTGTTCCCTGTATTCGGAGGGACTTATGTTTATAATTCTTTTAAATGCTCTTCTAAATGAGTATACGCTGTTGTAGCCTACTGAATCAGCAATCTCATGTATTGTGGAATCGGTGGAGGTAAGCATCGTGCAGCTTTTGTCGATACGAATTTTTTCAAGGTATTCAGCAAAGCTTATACCGGAAGCTTCCTTAAAAATAACGGAAAAGTACCCTTCAGAAATATGAAAGTGCTGTGCAATGCCGGAAAGATTAAGGTTAGGATTCTGATAGTTATTTTTTATAAATTCCTGAACATTAAGCATAAGAGTTTTCTTTCTTGAAAGCCTTTGTCCGTTTAATCTTTCACTGATTACATGACACAGCTTCATAAGCAGTGAAAAATATTCAGACGGATTGCTTTCGTAAGAAGCTATGGCATAATTGAGCTGAAGCAATTCATTTGAAAAATTGTTTTTTGATGAATTAAATGTATCAAGCGTTTCAATTAAAGCACTGTTTAACTTAATAAGTCCGTCAGGTTTTATTGACATCATCAGTATATTTTCATCATGAAGAATGGTAATTATAAAATCTATCAACTGGAAATCACCGGTCTTTAAGCCTTTAACAAGAAGCTGTTTTGCAGTTTCAGGGTAAAAGTATCTGCCGGTATTTTCCTGACTGAAATGCAACGCTGATGTATAAAAAGTGATATCTTCACTATTGTCTTTCGTTGAAAAGTTAAGAGCTGTCAAAGCTTCCTTTTTGGCGAAAAGCAGCTCTGAAAACGAGGTGCATGGACGGCTTATGCCCCAAAGAGTATGGCAATCGTAGCGCTCAAGAAAATGCCTGTGGAGTTTATCTATCCATTTTTGTGTCTCATTTTCGTCGTTACAGTTTATAAATAAAAGGTGCTCATTGTTTTCTGTTTTATAATGCCATATAGGAAATGAGCAGTTTTCCGCAGCATATTTGGGTATTGTATATATAAGCTGATGCTGATAGGAATCTGTATCATATTTTCCGGACAGTGAAAATGCGGCGATTAAAAAATTGTTATAAGGAAAAAATTCCTTAAAGCGTTTATATGTATCAACGTTCGGCATATATGTACTTTGTGTAAAAGCCCCGTGCAGAACTGCATTGATTAATAATTCTTTCTCCATAAATTAAATGTCTCCCTGAAGTAAAAATAGCATAGTACACTTTTTAATATTAAGAAATGTACCATGTACTTAAATCATAACGTATGTCGCTATAAAAAGCAAGCTATTATATAAAATACTTTTGTAAAATGTTATAATATAAGATACATTTTAAATAAAAATGCATTGTATCTTTGAAAAAAATTTTGAAAATATTATGATATAAATATAACAATTAATACTGGTTTATGGAGGAAAAGGCATGATAAGAAAAGAAATTTTAAGTGGTCAGAAATCTCCTAATCGTAAACAGAAACGATTAATGAAGAAAAGCCACGCAAAAAGAGCAACAGCATTTGTGCTGGCAGGTCTTATGGTAGCTTCAAATATTGTTATTCCGACAGGTAATTCAGTTTTTGCGGCTGAAAAGCTTCTTGCATTCAGCGGTGCCGAAGGCGGCGGAAGATATGCTACCGGCGGAAGAGGCTATAATGTTTATATTGTAACAACATTGGAGGATTATGGTGCAGGTCAGACACCTATTGAGGGTTCTTTAAGATATGGTATTGAGCAGGTGGCAAAAAAGAACGGCGGTACTATTATTGTCTTTAATGTAGGCGGTACTATTGAATTAAAACAGACACTTACATTCAGAGATACGGCTAATGTTACTGTGGCAGGTCAGACAGCACCTGGAGATGGTATTACATTATCAGGCTGGGATACCAATATAAGTAATTCACAGAATCTTATTATAAGATATATGCGTTTCAGACCAGGCGCAGCTAATGTACATACAGGCGGTGACTCTATGGACGCACTTTGGGGCAGGGATAACGATACATTTATGATTGATCACTGCTCATTCAGTTGGAATACAGATGAGACACTTTCTACTTACCGTGGAAAGAACGGTACTGTACAGTGGTGTATTGTATCAGAGAGTTTGACTGTTTCAGGACATTCTAAGGGTCGTCACGGATACGGCGGTATCTTTGGCGGTGATAACGTTGTATTCCAGAACAATTTAATAGCAAACCATACATCAAGAAATCCTCGAATCGGAGGCGGCTGTATGGGAGATCCTACAAAGGACGGAGGAAGTACGGCAACGTTGCAGCTCAGTAATAATGTATTATATAACTGGGGTTATAACACATGCTACGGCGGCGGATATGCATATACTAACTTTATCAATAATTTCCTGAAAGCAGGTGTTGGTACAAGAGACGTTGTTGAGAAACAGGTTATTGATATGGGTGAATATACTAAACCTGGCGGATTCTATGTAAACGGCAAATATCTTGAAGGAGAACCGGAAATTTCTGCTGATAATTCATTAGGCTCTAAGATGTCAGGTGCAACAGAGGGTGCTAATAAGACGGAGGTTGCGACTACACCATACACAGCAGAGAGTTTTGACAGCGTTACACCTGTTTCAGCACAGGATTGCTATGAATCAGTTCTCTCACAGGCAGGTGCAACATATCCATACCGAGATGCTATTGATGCAAGAGTTGTAGCCGAAACAAGAAATGACACAGGAAGATACGTTAATACGGAAGATGAGGTTGGCGGATATCCAGCAAAGGAAGTACATAGAGATGCTTCTTTTGATACTGATATGGACGGTATTCCCGATACATGGGAGACAGCACATGGTCTTAATCCTAATGATTCAACTGATTCTAAGGCGATTAATCCGGAAACAGGATATGCTTATGTAGAAGAGTACTTCAACGGTCTTGTAGAGAACGTGGAAAAAGCTGATTATGCAGCACCAAATCCTGATATAACGATTGACCTTAAGGACAATGCACAGTATAAAGAGGGCGAAGATGTAACTGTAACAGCAGCAGTAACAGCTAAGAATGGCGGAAATATTGCAAAGGTTGAATTTTACAATGGAATTACGCTGGTGGGAACAGATACGGAAGCTCCTTATACATGCACATATAAAGATTTAACAGACGGAACTTATAATATTACAGCAAGAGCATATGATAATGACGGCAATCAGACACAGTCTTCAGTATCTAAGCTTCATATTAACAGCACAGCATCAACAGGCGAATGGACAAGTCTTGATATCGGTAATCCGGGTGTTGCCGGAAGTGCAAGTCTTACAGACGGTGTACTTACAGTAAAGGGTGCAGGTAAGCTTGGTAAAGGTGAAGGTACGGTAGACGGTGGTGCATGGTCAAATGCTGCAACTGATGATTTCCAGTATACATACAAGAAAATCAGCGGTGACGCAGAGATTATCACCAGAATGGATTATGCAACTACAGTAGATAACCATGTATTTACAGGTGTTATGTTCAGAGAGACTCTTGATACAGGCTCTAAGACTGCCGCATTAGGTCTGTCAATGGTTAAGATAAGCAACGAGACAACATGGTCAACATATCTGGCAAGCAGAGATACTACTAACGGTAATATTAGTGATATTTCAGAGACAATCGATTCACCTGACACTGCAGCAAAAGCAGGTATTCCGCTTGTAAGAGATTTGCATTTTAAAGACGGTGCAAATTATAAGGGAACATGGTTTAAGCTTGTAAGAACAGGAAATACATTTACAGGTTATGCTTCAGATGACGGACAGACTTGGATAAAGGTTGGCTCTAAGGATATAGAGATGGCTGAAGAAATCTATGTTGGTTTTGCCGTAGACGGAAACAAGGCTGCTAATGATTTGAATAATTTAAGCACAGCAAAATTCTCAAATATTGAGATTAACACTGAATTTGCAAAGGTTGTTTATGAATTAACAAATGTAAAGGAAACAAGTTCTGATTTTGCTACTGTTGGTTCTGATTATACAGGTCAGCTTGAGGCAGTAAAGGGCTATAAGCTACCTGCTTCAATTAAGGTATCAGTTGGCGGCACAGAGCTTGCAACAGATGAGTATACTTATGATGCAAAAACAGGAAAAGTTATAGTTCCTGCATCAAAGATTGTTTCAGCATCAGCAGATATTGTAATTACAGCAGCAGGTGAGGAAACTGAAAAGATTGAATATAAGCTTACTGCATATGGAGATACTGAAGATCTTACGGTAACAGAAGATAATAATGTATTGACAATCAGTCAGACAGCAGATTCAAGCTCAATGGTATCAGCTAAAGGTACAGAAGGAAAGAATGTATCTTATATATTGTTTAATGAATCTGATGAAGCTGTAAAGATGACATTGACATTAAAGGTAAAGAGCTTTAAGAATGGAAAATCATCAGGTGCTTATGCGGG
>JAGAJD010000042.1 GCA_017626275.1 Lachnospira sp. | reverse complement strand
CATGCGGCGTCATATTTGGCAGCATCGGAAAGAATAGTCAGCTTCTGCATTAAATCCATCTCTTCCTGTATAATCATAACTTATCACCTCACATAAAAGAACATTTGTTTGAATTATTGTAATACACAAACACGAGTTCGTCAAGAGGAAAATGTTAGAAAATAAAAAATATTTGTTCGGGAGTGAAAATATATTTCATGGTTATACTGAAATAGTGTGGTTATATTATAACCGGACAAGCAAAAAATACAGTAAAGGAGAATAAAACATGGGTCAGATTTCAGAAAAGGAATTAATGGCATTGAATGAGTTGTTAAGCGAAGAGGAATTATTAATTAAGAAGTTCAAAATGCTTGCAAATCATGCGGAAGATAAAGAAATACAGGATAAATTTATGGCTATTTCCGATGAGCATCAGAAGCATTTTGATGCACTTTACAGACAGCTTGGTTAATCTTTTAAGTAACAAAAGCATATAAAAAGTTAAGCATATAAGGTCGTTAAAATGACAGAATGGAGGATATAATGGAACAGTTATATACAGATAAGGAAGTACTTTGTGATGCATTAACAGCAGAAAAAACGGCAACGAACAATTATAATACTTTTGCAAATGAGTGCGTTCATGACGGAATCAGAGAGGTTATTTTAAACTGTCTTTCAGAGGAGCATAAAATTCAGGAGGAGGTTTTCAATGCAATGCATTCAAGAGGACTTTATCCTACACCTGAGGCAGAAGAGAAAAAGGTTGACGAGGCAAAGCAGAAATTTTCCTGCGGCGTAAAAGCAGTTTAACATTGGGATAAATCAGGAGCCTGCACAATATATGCTTGTGCAGGTTCTTTTAGTTACTGTTTGTTTTTAAAAGTAATAAAAATTTATAGTTTGTTTATAAAAAAAGTGGTATAATACATAAAAATATATTTCTAAGGAGCAGATTATGGGAAGTTTATTTAAGAAGCTTAAGGGAATCAGAAATGAAATGATAATAATGGCAGTTGTTCTTATTCTTGCAGGGCTGTTTATGGTGTTGTTTCCTAACACGTCGGGAAAACTTATATGCAGGGGTGTTGGTGCAGTTCTTTGCATATGGGGAGCTATGAGACTTATTGGTTATTTCAGAAACAGCGAAGTTTTAGGCTCGTTCGGATTGGTTCAGGGAGCTGCTTTGGCAGGCTTTGGATTATATATTTTAATCCGTCCGCAGATAATAGAAGTGTTTTTGACGACAGTATTTGCCATTGTCATCATAGTTGACGGACTGCTGAAAATGCAGTATGCACTTGATTTCCGCAGGTTAAATGTAAGAAACTGGTGGATTGAGCTTGTATGCTCTGTTATTATGATTATTCTTGGCGCAGTCGTACTGTTTAACCCTTTTGCAACGGTTGCAGCGGTAATGTTATTTATAGGAATTGTGCTTGTATTTGAGGGTGCATGGGATTTAGTATCAGTTCTGTATATTTCAAAACTTGCAAAAGAAGTAAAAGATGATTTTGAAAGATTTTAGGGAGTAAAAGCAGTTTATGAAATCGCAGGAATTTTTAAAAAATACATTAAATAAAATTAATCACAGGGGATATCCGGCTTACAAGGAATTGCAGGGAGAGTATGATTTTGGAGACTATGTTTTGTCGATTGACCATGTGCAGGGAGATCCGTTTGCAGCACCGTCAAAGGTAAGTGTGAGAATAGCAGGAACAAAAGCCGGTTTTCCTAAAGAAGTATATGATACGGATTGTAAAAGAATTGCATTTCAGGATTTTCTGCTGCGCAATTTTGCTAAAGAGATTAATACATTTTCATTTCAGGCAAAAGGTTCAGGTAAGAGCGGGCTGATGGCGGTAAGCCGCTGCGGACAGGAGATACTTGAGCGGAGTGCGTGTCAGGCGGATAAAGAAACAGGAATGATAACAGTGCGCATGGAAATCGGGTTCCCGGCGAATGGAAGAACTATTCAGGCAGAAGCACTTGAAAAGATTTTATTCGGCTACCTTCCGCAGTGCGTACATAAAACCTTGTATTATAAGGCTGTTAATCAAAAGTCATTAATGAAAGTAATAAATTTGGCAGAAGACCAGTATGTACTGCGTCAAAAGCTCAAAGAAATGGGACTTGCGGCATTTGTGGCAGATGGAGCTGTTCTTCCGAGACAATCGGGAGTTTCAAACCGTCCGATGCAAGATGCAGTCGCATTTTCTTCGCCTGAATCGCTGCGTGTCACAATTACACTGCCTCATGCCGGAGTGATAACGGGAATGGGTATACAAAAGGGTGTTACGTTAATTGTAGGCGGTGGTTATCATGGCAAATCTACGTTGTTAAAAGCTTTAGAGGCAGGCGTATATAATCATATTTCAGGAGACGGCAGGGAATATGTAGTCACAGATGATACGGCTGTTAAGGTGAGAGCGGAAGACGGAAGAAGTATTAGAAATGTAGACATATCAATGTTTATTCAGAATCTTCCGAACGGAAAAGATACCGTCCAGTTTGAGACTGAGGACGCAAGCGGAAGTACTTCGCAGGCGGCAGCGGTAGTGGAAAGTATGGAAGCGGGGGCAGGAGTGCTTCTGATTGATGAGGATACGAGTGCGACCAATTTTATGATTCGTGATACTTTAATGCAGAGGGTTGTCAATGGAAGTCAGGAGTCTATTATACCGTTTATTGAGAGGGTTCATGAACTTTATGACAAATATGGAATTTCGACAATTCTTGTGGCTGGAAGCTGCGGTTCATATTTTCATAAGGCAGATACCATTATACAGATGAATAAATATGAACCTGTGGAAATTACTGACTTCGCAAAGAAGGAGGCTGCAAATTTTCCGCTTTCAGAGGTAAAGGTACCTGTATTAGAGGCGCCGGATTATTCAAGAAAGCCTGTTAATAAGGGCAAGGCTGATGAACGCATAAAAGTAAAGGCAAATTCACTTGATACAATCGTTCTTAATAAAGAAAGTATTGATGTGCGGTATGTGGAACAGCTTGTTGATACTGAGCAGCTAAGTGCCTTAGGGTATATGCTGTCATATGCGGAAAAACATCTATTTACGGGCAGAAAACAGGTCAGACAGATTACAGAGGAGCTTTATGAATTAATTCAAAATAAGGGGCTTCAATCTGTATGTGGTCTTTCTTATCTTCCGTCAGGACTTGCACTGCCAAGAAAGCAGGAATTTTATGCTTGTCTGAACAGAT
>JAGAJD010000003.1 GCA_017626275.1 Lachnospira sp. | reverse complement strand
GATTCTTATGCTGTCGTTGGTTCCTATTCTTATAATTGTTGTAATGGCAGGACTGGCAATTCGGACTGTGGGGGTACAGGTATCAGACAAGCTGATTAAGCATGAATTGAATGCAACAATTTATGCAATGGAGATGACATTATCTGCACTCAATAGAGATGATTATCGCTGTGACGGAACTAATCTCTATAAGGGCAGTTATAATCTTACCAAAGATGAGGCGACTTTGGACGCATTTAAGAAAAATACCGAGGTGGATGTTACTATATTCTGGGGAAATACCAGAATGGCAACGACTGTTATAGACAGTACAGGAAAGAGGGTTATTGGAACAGAAATTTCCGATAAAGTATATGATGAAGTAACTAAGAAGGGTAACTACTTTACTTCAAGCGTGATGATTGAGGGCGAAGAATATTATGGCTACTATGAGCAGTTAAAAAATTCTGACGGAAGTCAGGTAGGTATTGTTTTTACGGGAATCCCAATGAAGACGGCAAAAGATATTTATATGAGACTGATGACAAGCAATATTATATTTATGATTGTTATTTCCATTGCGGCATTCGGTATAATTGTGTTTGTCATGTATATGATAATTAAAGCAATTACGTTAGTAATTAATAATCTTGACCGTGTTGCATCAGGTGAGCTTAATTTTAAGGTGAGCAATAAGCTTGTAGAAAGAAGCGATGAGGTTGGAAAGATTGCAAGATCAGTTCATTCACTGATACAGGAACTTGCAGTTATAGTTAATAATATTCACCACTCATCAACTGCACTGTCAGAATTTACAGGAGAGTTCCAGCAGAATTTTAATACTATCAATAATTCGATTTCAAATGTTAATGTTGCAGTAGATGAGATTGCCAACGGAGCTACAAGTCAGGCTGATGAGACTCAGAAGGTTAATACACAGATTAACGATATGGGTGAGGCTATTGACAATACAGCACATAATGTTGAAGACTTACTGCAGAGTACAGAACAGATGAAGAATTATAACACTGTTGTAAATACTAATCTTAATGAGTTGCTAAAAATCAGTGACAGAACTAAGGAATCTATCGTGCAGGTACATGAGCAGACTAATATTACAAATAAGTCTGTTATGAATATTGGAAATGCAGTTAACGTCATTACAGATATTGCTGAGCAGACTAATCTGTTATCATTAAATGCAAGTATAGAGGCGGCAAGAGCCGGAGAACATGGAAGAGGCTTTGCTGTTGTTGCAGATGAGATTCGCCAGCTTGCAGACCAGTCAAGCGAATCTGCAAGGGAGATTGGAAGTATTGTTGAGGAGCTTATAAGAAATTCTAACATAAGCGTGGAAACTATGAATTCAGTGCAGGATGAGATTGATGACCAGCACGATAAGCTTAACATGACAAAGGATGCATTTGAGAATCTTAACAATGAAGTTAATAGCGTGGCAGTGGCTATTGATAATATTTCTTCTGAAGTAGAGGCATTGGATATTATTAAGCGGGATGTTTTAGGCAGTGCAGAAAGTCTTGCAGCGATTGCGGAAGAGAATGCCGCAAGTACACAGGAGACATCGGCAGCGATGCTTGAGTTGGGTGAGATTGTTAATGATTGTAATGCAAAGACACAGAATCTTGTGGATATTGCAAAGGATATGAATGAAAATGTAAAGAAGTTTTCGGTTCATTAATTAGTAGCGGATACTTAATATTTTAAAGAGACAGGCATGCGTTTTATACGCCGGTTTGTCTCTTTTTAAAATTTATGGGAGTGGATTTTTTGCCGCAGATATGCTATGATAAAAAAATCTCAAAGTATATTATTTCGCACTTTGAATTAGAATAGGAAAGAGGCGGTATTGTATGGCAGAATTCAGTACAAATGAACAATTGCTGCGTTCAGATGTTACACTTGAGGAGTGTAAGAAGATTGAAAAGGTGTTGAGGAAAAACAATATATCCTATTTTGAAAAATGGAAATTCCATACAGGGATATTTAAATTTGTAAGCAGTGGGAAAAATTCTAAATGTGATATTTACATTCATGCAGATTCTATGGAGAAGGCAAAACAGGCATTGGGAATTACAAAAAAATAAAAGCGATTTACAATGAAGAAAAAGGAGAAATATATAATGAGAAAAAGTGTGGTAAATATACTTGTAGTATTATTGCTGTTTTCGACTTTGGCAGGAGGAATGACTGCATGCAGCTCTAAGAAAGATAATTCAGGTAATGTGGTCAGTGACGGAACTTTTACGGTTGGTTTTGATGCGGAATTTCCTCCGTATGGTTATAAAGATGACAATGGCGAATATGTAGGGTTTGACCTTACTCTTGCGCAGGAGGTCTGCGACAGGAACGGCTGGACGCTTGTAAAACAGCCAATAGACTGGGATTCTAAGGATATGGAATTAGATTCCGGTATGATTGACTGTATATGGAATGGTTTCACAATGAACGGCAGAGAGAATGAATATACATGGTCTTCTGCTTATGTTGATAATTCGCAGGTTGTAGTTGTTAAATCTGATTCAGGTATAACTAAGCTTAACGATCTGGCAGGAAAGGTTGTTGTTGTACAGGCGGATTCTTCCGCACTTGCAGCTTTTACAGGAGAAGACGCGGAGCCTGAAAATCTTAAGCTTGCAGCGAGCTTTAAGTCTTTGCAGCAGGTATCGGATTATAACAGTGCATTTATGAATCTTCAGGCAGGCTCTGTCGATGCAATCTGTATGGATATCGGTGTTGCAAAGTATGAGCTTGAACTTAGAGGCAATACCTTTATGATGCTTGACAGTCATGTGTCCAGTGAGCAATACGGTATTGGCTTTAAAAAAGGAAATACGGAATTAAGAAATCAGGTTCAGGAAACATTAAATGAAATGCTGGCTGACGGTACATTTGCAAAGATTGCAAAGGAATGGAAGTTAGAGGACAGCGTGTGCCTTGGAGAAAAAGGGGCAGACGCAGTAATGCTTTCTGAGGGCGGTCATACTGAAAAAGCAAATTTTTTTGGTGAGCTTTTGGATATTATCGGACAGTTAAAGAACGGAATGTTGGCTACGCTTGGAATTTTTGTGCTGACATTAGTATTTTCACTGCCGCTTGGACTGGTTATTACATTTATAAGAAGAAGTAAGATAAAATTATTACAGTGGATTGCCAAGATATATATTTCAATTATGCGCGGTACACCGCTTATGCTTCAGCTTCTTGTAGTATTTTTCGGCCCGTATTATCTGTTTGGTGTTACGCTGTCATATTCATATAGATTTTATGCTGTAATTATAGGTTTTTCATTAAACTATGCGGCATATTTTGCGGAAATATACCGTGCCGGAATAGAGGGTGTTCCTGTCGGACAGTATGAAGCGGCAGAGGTTTTAGGATATTCCAAGGCGCAGACCTTCGGAAAGATTATTTTCCCGCAGATGGTTAAACGTGTAATGCCGCCGGTAACTAATGAAGTTATTACGCTTGTAAAGGATACGTCTCTTGCGTTTGCACTGGCTTATACGGAAATGTTTACGCTGGCAAAGCAGGTTGCAGCGACTAAGGCAAGTATTATGCCGCTGTTTGTTGCAGGGGTTTTCTATTACATATTTAATTTCCTGGTAGCATGGCTGATGGAACGTATAGAGAAAAAGCTGCAGTATTACAGATAGAAAGGCAGGAGCATAATGAAGTTATTAGAGATGAAGCACGTTAGAAAGAACTTCGGTGATTTGGAAGTGTTAAAGGATATTTCAATAGATGTGGAAGAGGGCGAGGTTGTAGCTATTATAGGCCCGTCAGGTTCCGGAAAATCAACCTTGTTAAGATGTGCTACGCTGTTAGAGACTATGGATATGGGTACACTTAAATATGGTGAGGCTGTTGCAACTTCAAATAGCGTGGACGAACCTACACAATATGTTTCAAAAGCGAAGCTTCAGGAAGTGAAAAGCAATTTTGGACTTGTTTTCCAGAATTTTAATCTGTTTCCGCATTATTCAGTGTTAAAAAATGTGACAGATGCGCCTATCCATGTTCAGAAACGTGATAAGGAAGAGGTTATTAAGGAAGCGAGAGAACTGCTTAAGAAGGTTGGACTTGCAGATAAAGAAAATAATTATCCTGACCAGTTGTCGGGAGGCCAGCAGCAGAGAGTTGCTATTGCAAGGGCATTAGCTATGAATCCGAAGATTTTGTTTTTTGATGAGCCGACATCGGCACTTGATCCGGAGATTACAGCCGGAATCTTAAAGCTGCTTCGTGAACTGGCACAGGAAAAAATGACAATGGTTATTGTAACCCATGAGATTAATTTTGCAAGAAATGTTGCGGACAGAGTAATATTTATGGACGGCGGCGTGGTTGTAGAGCAGGGGAAGCCGTCAGATGTTATTGACAATCCTGATAATGAAAGAACAAAGGCATTTTTACAGAAGCTTTCTTAAAAAAATGGTGTGACATCGGTCAGAATGTCACACCTGTTTAGTTTAGAAAGAATCTTTTAATGATACAAAGCTGTTTGCGTTATCATCACTGCGTCTGCGGGTTCCGTCCGTCTCGCCTGTAAAAGATATAAAACGTTTGCCCTTGAAGGTAAGGGTTCCGTGAGAGTTTTCCAAAGCGGTATCGTAGTTATCCCTGGTTACAGGAAGTGTGATATATTTTCCGTTGTCAAGCAGAAAATAGAAAAAGTAATCAGTTCCCTTTTCGGCAATTCCGCTGCCTACGCTGCCGCGCTGCTGCATATAGGCAAGCTTTGTTACATAAGGCTGTGCTGTTTTCGATATCAGCGTTGCTGCTGTGCTGATTTGGCGGCTGAATATTGTAGTAAGAACATCTTTAAAAAACATGGCAGCAATAATCAGAATCACAGCTATGAAAAGTGCAGTGCCAACATTGAGCATCCATTCGGGAAAAAGCTGTTTTGACATATAGACTCCTCCTTTTTAAAATTGTGGTTGTTTTGTTAAATTTATTTTATTATAATTGGATAGAGATGCAATATGAAACAAATGAAATGACAGATTATTATATTGATTTGTCTTTTTGAGCTTATTAATTAACATGGATATGGAGTTAGGTTATGGATAAGAGAAGAAGTGCAAGAAGCAGACGCATACAGAGGAGAAGAAGACAGAGGAATATAATTTTGGCAGCACTGCTTGGAGGACTTGTTATTATTCTTGTATTAGTGGCGGTTGCCGTAAGCAGAACGGGTAATGATGAACAACAGCAGAATCAAACTTTAACAAATGAAAGTCAAAGTACACAGTCAGGAGAAACACAGACAGAAAATACGCAGAATGGAACACAGGGAAGCTCAGAGGTTACGGCTAAGGGCTTTTCTATTCAGTTGATTGACGGTGTTACTTATGTTGACGGTGTTCTGATTGCAAATAAGACATATGGTCTGCCGCAAAGCTATGCACCGGGAGATTTGGCTGATGAAGTAAAAGAAGCATTTGAAGTAATGAAAAAGGCTGCGGCAAAGGAGGGCTTAAATCTGTATATTTCATCGGGATACCGCTCTTATACAAGACAGCAGACATTATATAATAATTATGTGAGCAAGGACGGAAAAGAGCAGGCAGACACGTATTCTGCAAGAGCTGGATATTCAGAACATCAGTCAGGTCTTTGCTTTGATTTGAATACGATAGATGATTCCTTTGCCTATACAGCCGAGAGCAAATGGCTTGAAAAGCATGCACAGGAATATGGATTTATTATAAGATATCCAAAGGGCAAGGAAGAAAAGACAGGATATCAGTATGAACCGTGGCACTTAAGATATCTGGGCGTTGAACTTGCAACAAAGGTTTATGAAAGCGGATTGTGTCTTGAGGAGTACTATGGAATTACTTCAGAATATGCGGAATAAATAAGGTGACTAAGAAAAGAGGCATAAGTCATGAGGATTTTTGTATACAGTATGAGAGAATATGATGAGCTGGCATTTTTTGAGAAATTTTGCAGTCAGTATGGTGTGGAGTTTGGCTATACTACACAGACGCCGTGTCTTGAAAATACAGAGCTTGCAAAGGGATATGATGTAATAGATATTATTACAACAGTTATGGACAAGCCGATTATTGATAAATTTCATGAAATCGGGGTTCGCTGTATATCGTCAAGAACAATAGGCTATGACCACATTGACGTTGAATATGCTCATTCGCTTGGAATGGGGGTTACAAATGTTACTTATAACCCGGCGAGCGTGGCTGATTATACCATAATGCTTATGCTCATGGGGTGCAGAAAGGTGCAGCATATTATGCAGCGTGCGGCTGTGCAGGACTATACCCTTAAAGGAAAAATCGGCAGGGAAATAAGTGACTGTACGGTAGGCATAATCGGTACGGGGCGGATTGGAAGTACTGTTGTTAAACATTTAACAGGTTTTGGCTGTAAAATGCTCGCATATGATATATATGAGAATGAGGAAGTGAAGAAGTCAGCCGAGTATGTGAGTCTTGAAAGATTACTTCGCGAGAGTGATATTATTACGCTTCACGCTCCGGCAACGCAGGACAATTATCACATGATTGATTCCAAAGCTATCGGCAGCATGAAAGACGGAGTTATTATTATTAATTGTGCGAGGGGAGCATTAATTGATACAGATGCACTTATTGACGGAATTGAGAGCAGAAAAATAGGCTTTGCCGGGTTAGATGTGGTAGAGCATGAGAGCGGACTGTACTATTTTAACAGAATGGGTGAACCGCTTAATAATCCGAGGTTAGCAATTCTGCGCTCGTATTCTAATGTAATAGTGACACCGCACACGGCATTTTATACTGACGAGGCGGTGTCTAATATGGCAGAAAATTCAATTATTGGAGCTATGCAGTTTATGAAAGGCATAAAGAGCGAATTTGAAGTTTAATTAAAATGTAAAGGTATCCTTTAAGCCTTTCCACTTAGTATCTTTTTCGCTTATGGTAAGTTTGGTTCCGTCAGTCATGGAATATCCCGTGGCTGACGGACTTCCTGTATATTCACCTGAAAGATTCGGCCATTCAATGCCGATATCAGGGTCATTCCATGCAAGTCCGCCCTCATCGTCAGGGTGGTAAAAATCTGTACATTTATAGCAAAATTCGGCTGTATCGCTTAGTACAAGAAAGCCGTGTGCAAAGCCCTCAGGTATATAAAACTGCTTTTTATTTTCTGCGGAAAGCAAAACGCCGAACCATTTGCCATAGGTAGTACTGTCTTTTCGCAAGTCAACGCAGACATCAAAAACAGTGCCTTTTACAACACGCACCAGCTTGCCCTGCGGAAAATTTTTCTGAAAATGAAGACCGCGAAGAACACCTTTTACGGATCCTGACTGGTTATCCTGAACAAACTTCATTGTAAGTCCGGCTTCCTCCATGTCCTTCTGGTTATAGGTTTCTATAAAATATCCTCTGGAATCGCCGTGTACGGCAGGCTCTATTATACACAGGCCTTCAATGCCGCCGGCATTTTTTTCTACTTTAATCTGTCCCATATTAATCTTCCTTCTATTCTGTTTCTAAATTGTAATCTCATTTAAATATCTTTTTAATGCGTCCTTCCAATCCGGGAGAGGAGTAAAGCCGTTTTCCGTAAGCTTGTGCTTAGCAAGGCGGCTGTTAAAAGGTCGGGCGGCTTTGGAAACACCATATTCTGCGGTAGTGACAGGCAAAACGCTTAAATTTGCTGTATCATATTCAGAGTGTCCTAAAGCTGCCGCTTGAGAAAATATTTCCTTTGCAAATTCGTACCAGCTTATATATCCGCCCTCGTTGGTTGCGTGATAATAGCCATATTTGTCTGTCTCAATCATATCTGCCAGAAGTTTTGCCAAATCAAATGTATATGTCGGAGTTCCAATCTGGTCATTGACAACCGTAAGCTTATCATGAGTTTTACCGATTTTAAGCATAGTTTTTATAAAATTGTTTCCGTTTACGCCGAATACCCATGCAATCCGCACGATGAAATACTTAGAGAGCAGGGACGATACGGCAAGCTCGCCGTCAAGCTTTGTCTGACCGTATACGTTTAATGGTGCATAAGCCTTGCAGTCAGGCTCCCATGCTGTATCGCCCTGTCCGTCAAACACGTAATCCGTAGAAATATACATCATCTTAATGTCAAGCTCTTTGCATACCTTGGCAATATTTTCAGTACCGACAGTATTTATAAGGCGTACCTTTTCTTTATTTTCTTCATCTTCTGCTGCGTCTACGGCAGTCCATGCTGCACAGTGAATAACTGCATCAGGGCTGATTTCGTGTATTACACGTGACACGCACGCTGCATCGGTGATATCCATTTCTTCAATATCAACGCCGATTGCGTCATGACCACGTTTTTTAAGCTCATTTACAGTGTCATGACCTAGCTGTCCATTAGCGCCTGTTACAAGAATTTTCATAAACACCTCCTGAAAATATGTAACAGTTCAGCCATGCCATTCATAATTTGCCAGAATATACATTATTACCAAATAATTTAATTTTCGGCTGGCAAATTATTCATGTCGGGCGTCCGCCCTATAAAATTATATGTGCAATTTGCTCTTTGCAAGCAAGCTTTCACGTTCAAATTGCACATATAATTTTGCATGGCTGAACTGTTACGAACACATTATCGGTTTCCATACATTTTTTCATAGTAATTCTGATATTCGCCTGAAATAATAGTTTCCCACCACTCTTTATTATCAAGATACCACTGAATAGTTTTCTTTATACCGTCGGCAAACTTTGTTTCAGGGAGCCAGCCGAGTTCGTTGTGAATCTTTGTCGGGTCAATAGCATATCTCATATCATGGCCTTTTCTGTCTGTGACATAGGTGATAAGACTTTCAGGTTTTCCCAGTTCTTTGCAGATTATTTTTACAATATCAATATTTTTCATCTCGTTGTGTCCGCCAATGTTGTAGACTTCTCCTACACGACCTTTGTGGATAATAAGGTCAATAGCTTTGCAGTGGTCTTCAACGTAAAGCCAGTCACGCACATTTTCACCTTTTCCGTATACAGGGAGTGGCTTGTCATTTAAGGCATTGGCAATCATAAGCGGAATCAGCTTCTCAGGAAAATGGTAAGGTCCGTAATTGTTTGAACATCTGCTTATGGTAACAGGCAGTCCGTAGGTTCTGTGATAGGCAAGTACAAGCAAATCTGCGCTTGCCTTAGAAGAACTGTAAGGGCTGCTTGTATGTATTGGTGTTTCCTCAGTAAAGAAAAGGTCAGGTCTGTCGAGTGGTAAATCACCGTATACTTCATCAGTAGAAACCTGATGATACCTTGTAATACCGTATTTGCGGCAGGCGTCCATAAGAACGGCTGTG
>JAGAJD010000041.1 GCA_017626275.1 Lachnospira sp. | reverse complement strand
TATACAGCCTGCTGCGCAGCATGCACTTCAACCTCATCTCCCGGAATTTCCACTGCTATTGTATCTTCAATATAAGAGCCTGCTTCATTAAAAACACCATGTACTGTCGCTGCAAGTACCCCAAAAAATGCAGCAACCCCTATTAAAGCTTTAAAAATTTTCCTCATAAAGACTTCCTCCTCATGTTTTATGAAGTTACTTTATCAGGAAAACATAAAAATTTATGAAGTATAAATCTTTAGATTTCTTAAGATTTATCTGCCATATATGCCTCATACAAGTCAGGACGGTATTTTTTTGTTCGCTCCAGTGATTTTTCAAGACGCCATGCGTCCACATTTGCATGATGTCCCGATAAAAGTATATCAGGAACACGCATACCCTCAAATTCGACAGGCCGTGTATACTGCGGATACTCAAGCAAGCCGTTTTCAAAGCTCTCTGTCTCTGCCGATTCCTTATTATTAAGCACTCCCGGAACAAGTCTTGATACAGTATCAATCACAACCATTGCCGGAAGTTCTCCGCCTGTAAGCACATAATCTCCGATTGAGACATAATCTGTAACAATTTTTTCCAAAGCACGCTCATCAATGCCCTCATAATGGCCGCATAAAATGCATAAATCCTCTTCCTGTGCAAATTCCTGTGCCATCTGCTGTGTGAACGGATATCCCTGCGGCGTCATATATACTACTCTCGGTCTGTAACCTATTTTTTCAACAACGCTTTCATATGCGGAGCATACAGGTCCCGGCTGCATTACAAGCCCCGCTCCTCCGCCGTAAGGATAGTCGTCCACCTTCATATATTTATTTTCAGCAAAATCCCTTATATTAACGGCGTCAATGGAAAGAAGCCCATTCTTAATCGCCCGCCCTGTGATACTTGTATTTAATCCGTCTGTAATCATCTGCGGAAATAGTGTCAACACATGAAAATTCATTATTTTACAACTCCTGCTATTGAATTTAAGAGGAATGGGTAATAATCATGCACTATATTACTTCCGTTGCTTGTACAGTCTCCATCAAGGTATCCTGTTGTGTCCTTAAACGCAGACGCAATATCAATATATGTGATTCCCGCTGACTCTGCAAGCACTCCTACCGTATCATTCACATCATTAATTGCAGACTGCGATATCTGATTGGTAGTCTTTGTCTCAAAGCTGTTTGTAACAGGAAGCACTGAAAGAATATATACCTTTGCAGAAGGTGCGCTGCTCTTTATCTCGTTAGCAAGTGTGATGAGATTCTCGGCAATCACATCTGCTCCTCTTGTTCCATAGTTTACATCATTTATACCAAGCATAATAAAAACCTTGGAAGGATTTGATGATGCCACGCTGTCAACCTTATCAAGTGCTTTATCCGTAGTTAAATTTCCGTCGGCTACAACATGTGAGTCATCAAGAAAACCATAATAAGAAATACCGGTTATTACGGCATCTCCTAAGAATACCGAATCACTGTAAAAATCCTCCGAAGAAAATTCCTGAACCTCGGCAGAGCCTTCAACCTTCAAATTTCCTGATGCTTTTGGTGCCTCCGTCGTGGTTTCTTCCTGTGCCTTTGTTGTATGCTCCTGTGTCGGTGCTTCCGTAGCCGGCTGCGTTGTATTCTGTGCAACGCTCTGCGACGGTGTCGTTGACGGCACTGCCACATTCTCCTGCTTCTTTGCAGAGGATTTACCCATAATATTAATAGCTGCAATACAGACAATCAGCACTACAAGCACACCTGCCGCACCAATGCAATAATTTCTGTATTTATTCCACATTCTCATTTTTCTGTTAAGCTTAACAGGTGTCTTACTGTCTCTTAAATTATTATCCATCAATATTTCCCAGCCTTTCTGACTTATTTCAGACTATTCCCATCTGACTCTTTTCAACACAACTGCCGAAGTCTTTCGCAGTCCGATGTCCAGCCAGCCTCCGTTTACCGTATACCAGAGCTGTTCTGTTCCAAAGCCTCCATCGTACGTCACGAAAATCTGCTCAAGCTCATCTTTATCTGTAACATTAATCTCCCATACCGGGATTCTTGCCCGTCTCTCATCATCTGAATTATTGATAATCACAACAACTGCACTGTCCTCTATAAATCTGCCATATGCAATAAGATTATATTCTGCAAGCAGCGGCTTATAAGAGCCTGTCCGCAGCGCCTCATGCTCCTTATGCATGGCAATAACCGCTTTATGAAAATCAATAAGCTGCATATCTTCATGTCCCCACGGATATGTCCTTCTATTGTCAGGATCTGTCCAGCCGCACACTCCTGCCTCATCGCCATAGTAAATCGTCGGTGCTCCCGGCCACGTCATCTGAATCACAACGCCCTCCATAAACACCGCCTTATTAATATTCTCGTTGGCAGCCTGCGCACCTGCCGTATTCAGTCTTCCCACACGCCTGTTGGTTCTTGTAAGGAATCTTGAATGGTCATGGTTAGACAGCTCATTCATTGATATCGCAAATGCCTGTCCTCCCATTCTTGCCATATTGTGATGCATTGCACCAAAAAAATTTCCCGCGTTGCCAAGCATATCCTGTCTGAACTCGTCACTATGCTTCTGCATTCCTGTAAGAAACCATGTTACAGGCTCCATAAACGCATCATAATTCATGATGGTATCCCACTCGTCACCCTGTAACCAGTCATACGAATCGCCGTAATTCTCTGCAAGAATAACAGCCTCATGATTAGCCTCTTTTACAACCTTACGGAACTTTTTCCAGAATTCATGGTTATATTCCCTGCTGTGTCCTAAATCTGCCGCCACGTCAAGACGCCAGCCGTCCACACAATACGGAGCAGATACCCATTTTTTTCCTATTCCGAGAATATATTCTTCCAGCTTATCAGATTCCTCATAATTAAGCTTAGGCAGAGTATCATGTCCCCACCAGCCGTCATATGAATTGTTATCCGGCCACTGGTTTCCGTAAAATCTGAAAAAAGTATGATACGGGCTGTTATAGCTTTCATATGCACCAGCAGCATAATTTTCACTGCTTGTACTGTAAATGTGTTCCCTGTCAAGCCATTTATTAAATGAACCGCAGTGGTTAAACACTCCGTCTATTATAACTTTCATTCCTCTTCTGTGAATCTCCTGTACAAGCTCTGCAAAAAATGCATTGCTCGCTTCAAGATTCTTTTTATTGGTAACTCTGTCAATATATCTTGACGCATGTGTATTATTCTGGTCTCCCTCTGCAAGAACGCTGCCTTCGTCTGACACAATTACACCAAAATGCGGATCGATGTAATCATAATCCTGAATGTCATACTTATGATTTGACGGTGAAACAAACAACGGGTTAAAATATATTACCTCAACACCAAGCTGCTCAAGATAATCAAGCTTATCCCATACACCCTGCAAATCTCCGCCATAAAACTCCCTGACGTCCATTTCCTCAGGGTATCTGTTCCAGTCTGTTACCTGACGCACATGCTCGCCTATATAACTGTACTCATCATTAATTACATTATTATTCTTGTCTCCGTCACAAAATCTGTCCACAAATATCTGATACATAACCGCGCCCTTTGCCCACTGCGGCGTCTTAAAGCCCGGCATAATCTGAAAATTGTAGAACGGATTTAACTCTTTTGCTGCTCCTATCTGATTATAAAAACAAACTGTTTTTCCTGAAACAACCTTAAAATAGTAATAAAGCTTTTCTTCAGTCACTCTTATTGCAGCTTCATAATAATCAAACAATGTATCATTTGCGACCTTGTACATGCTGTATTCTTCATTATTAACATAAATATACGCAAGATCAACATTATATCTTCCTGTTCTTAAACGTATCTTCACTATCTGTCCCGGCTCCGGTTCTGCCGGAATTCTGTACTCCGCAGTAGCATCACTGAACAATGCTCCCACCTTTAATGTCGATCGTGCATTGCACATATACATTAGTTTCTTTTGATTTGCCGGCATATTTTCAACAGTTTTTAGAATTCTCATGAACAGACTCCTCTAATTTAATTCCCCACACTTTATTTTATAACGAATTTCAATATATTTCAACATTAAAGATAGTAAAAAGGACAGCCGGGGTTAGGCTGTCCTTTTCGGAGAAGGTATTTCACTTATTATGGGGTGTAGCAAAAAATATATAATGTATTGGGGGGTTTTTACATTAATTATAGTATCATGAACTCTACATTAAGTGTTCACAATCTTGACTAAATTTTGCAGTTTTTTTTGTGTATTTTGTACAATATTGTAAATACATATCAAATACAATCGAAATTTGTCGTTTTAAATAATGCTTCAAATTCCTCCCGGCTGACTTTTTCTTTTTCAAGAAGAAGCTGCGCGCTCTTTTCCAACACTTCCATATTTTCTGAAATCATCTTCTTGGCTTTTTCGTAACACTCGTCAATGATATTTTTAACCTCTATATCAATCTGCGAAGCAACCTCTTCACCGTATGGTCTTGTATGTGCCAAATCTCTTCCGATAAATACTTCATCATTGTCAGAATCGTAATTAATAAGTCCAAGCTTTGACGAAAAGCCGTATTTAGTGACCATAGACCTTGCTGTTTCAGTTGCCTGCTTAATATCCTGTGAAGCTCCTGTCGTAATGTCGTCAAACACAAGCTCTTCTGCAATTCTTCCTCCGAGGCTGACAATAATATTCTGAAGCATTTTGCCTCTTGTGTTAAACATTTCGTCACGCTCCGGCAGCGGCATTGTGTATCCTGCTGCCCCCATTCCCGTAGGAATAATGGAAATTGTATGAACCGGTCCCACATCAGGAAGAAGATGGAACAAAATGGCATGTCCCGACTCATGATATGCTGTAATCTTCTTTTCCTTCTCTGAAATAATCTTACTGCGCTTCTCAACGCCAATACCTACTTTTACAAATGCATAGTTGATATCTTCATTTGAGATAAATTTTCTCTTTGCCTTTGCCGCATTAATTGCAGCTTCATTGAGCAGATTTTCAAGGTCTGCACCTGTAAAGCCTGCCGTCGTTCTTGCAAGGCTTTCAAGATCAACATCATCACCTAAAGGCTTCTTTGACGCATGTACATTTAAGATATCAAGCCTTCCCTGAACGTCAGGTCTTCCAACAACTACCTTTCTGTCAAAACGTCCCGGTCTTAAAATTGCAGGGTCAAGAATATCAATTCGGTTAGTAGCCGCCATGACAATGATTCCCTCATTGATTCCAAAGCCGTCCATTTCTACAAGCATCTGGTTTAATGTCTGCTCTCTCTCGTCATGACCGCCGCCCATGCCTGTTCCTCTTCTTCTTGCAACAGCGTCAATCTCGTCAATGAATACGATACAGGGTGCATTTTTCTTTGCTTCCTCAAACAAATCCCTGACACGTGAAGCACCGACACC
>JAGAJD010000040.1 GCA_017626275.1 Lachnospira sp. | reverse complement strand
GCTGCCAAATATGACGCCGCATGTACGTCAAGCGGTGTCGACAAGAAGAATAACGGACAGGGTATCGGTAATTCTAAGGCATGCGGTATCTGCCACAGCTTTTCGGCAGACGGAAGATGTATTTCGCTGCTTAAGATTCTTTTTACCAATGAATGTATATATGACTGCCGTTATTGCATTAATCGTTCGTCCAATGATGTTGTAAGAGCAACCTTTACTCCTGAAGAGGTGTGCAGACTCACTCTGGAATTTTACCGCAGAAACTATATCGAAGGACTGTTCTTAAGTTCCGGAATAATCAAAAGTCCCGATGAAACCATGAAGCTGCTTGTTGAGACTGTTATGCTGCTGCGCACCAAGTATCATTTCGGAGGCTACATTCACCTCAAAGGTATTCCGGGTGCCGCTCCACACCTGATTGAGATGGCAGGCTGGTATGCAGACCGTATGAGCGTTAATCTTGAACTGCCTACTGCCGATGGTCTTAAAATGCTTGCACCTCACAAGAACCGTAAGAATATTTTAACACCCATGCGTCAGATTCAGCAGGGAATCGCTTCCAACCGAAGCAACGTAAGAATTGGCAGTTCTTTGGAATATTTTTTGAATGATAATTTAACTTCTGATAAACTTTCAAAAAACAACAGCAATACTCCTGCCATGCCGCAAGACAATACCGCCATCACTCCCGCACGGTCAGAGCATAAAGCACGTTTTGTTCCCGCAGGTCAAAGCACTCAGATGATAATCGGCGCTACTCCTGAAACCGATTATCATATTGTTACCATAGCTGAAGCCCTATATCAGAAGTATGATTTAAAACGTGTTTTTTATTCGGCATTTGTTAATGTTAATCAGGATTCATCACTTCCCGAACAGCCTGACGGCAAAGGTGTCCCGCTCTTACGCGAACACCGTCTCTATCAGGCAGATTGGCTAATGCGATTTTACGGTTTTAAGTCGCAGGAATTATTATCTGAAAAACAGCCTAATTTCAACGTATTGCTTGACCCCAAATGTGACTGGGCGATACGGCATCTGGAACAGTTTCCGGTAGAGATAAACAAGGCTGACTACTATACATTATTAAGAGTTCCGGGAATCGGTGTACTTTCCGCACAGCGTATAGTGAAAGCACGCCGCAATGCGCGGCTTGATTTTAAAGATATAAAGAAAATGGGAGTTGTTCTAAAAAGAGCATTGTATTTTATTACCTGTTCGGGAAAAATGATGTATAACACTAAGATGGACGCCGACTACATCACCAACGGCATTGTTGGTGTTGAAGCACTTAATTGCTATAAGATTGAACATCATGACAGCTACCGCCAACTCTCACTTTTTGATGATTTAAATATAAGCAGCACCGACTTTAAACAGCAGCAGGCACAGTAACATAATAATGGAGGATTTTCCTTATGAATAAAGCTTTATCACAGACCATAACAGTTTATTTATGCGAAGATACAATTGACGGCATATTTTCAGCTATTTACAGAGCATGGGAAAATGGAACAAGTCATACTGATGTCAGGGTAGAATGTAATGCCTCATGCCGTCTGTTTGAAGAATATGTCCGCTCAACCACTGATATTGTACTGGCACAGAAAGTACGCCAATCCATAATTAATAAGCTTTCCGATGAAGTTTATTCATATGTGTACCAAGCAGCACTGTCCTGCGAAAGCGACAAAGCCTCATCAATATACCGGTTTTTGCAGAAGGCTTTCCGCACCGGTCCTAATATATTAAATTATCTTCAAGATTGCGATGTAATGCGTGTATTTGAGCTTTCACGCTTTGTAGGACGCGAAGCCCACAAGTATCTTGGCTTTGTTCGTTTTGAAGAATTAGAAAACGGCATTTTGGCAGGTTGTATTAATCCCCGTTCCAATGTAGTACCTATTCTTGCAGAACATTTTGCCGACCGACTTCATAACGAGAACTGGCTGATATTAGATACCACACGTGAACTTGCCGCAGTACATACTGCAGGTAAAGGATATATACTGCATCTTGGGATTACCGAAGCCGCATTGAAAACGCTCTCACTTTCCCCGGAAGAGAACGATTTCAAGCAGCTTTGGAACCGCTTCTTTGATACTATTGCCATTAAAGAACGCGTTAATCCCGAATTGCAGCGTACCATGATGCCGCTGCGCTACCGGACCTATATGGGATTATCTTCACATTAATATTTCAGATAACATTCCCATAATAAATCCCGCCATAAAACCTATAATTAGGAAAGGAACTATTAACTTTAAAAAATCCAGTAATTTTTCCATACCTGATGTGTATACAGCACCTGTTGCCCACTGTTCCTTTCCGGAACCTGTATTTCTTCTGTAAACTAATGTGCCGTCCTCAACCGCACCTACAAGCTCATACCCCATTGCCGACGCCTGTTGCATACTCTGTTCATGCCATTGAGTACTCTGCTGCAGCCAGTCCTTTTTATCATGTATGCCTTTTTTTCCGGCAGCTTTTAAACGCTTTGATAAAGATTTCTTAGTATCCGCACAGTATTCATAGCTTTGATTGCTTTCCTCAAATAAATACTGCCCATTTTCATATCCTGCAAGCGCAAGACCATTGAAATCCTGCTCCTGTAAAAATCCAATAAGATTTTTGATTTTGCTAAAGCTTTTTTTCTGTGAATATTTTTTCTTGAGATTCCATTCCTGCCTTGTAAGCACAAAGCCTTTATACATATTTTCACCACAGACAATCATAAGCAATATTACTCCTATTTCGATTACCGTAAGGATAATATAAAACCACATTAATCCTGTCTGAATTTTAATAAATCGACTGTCCATACCCATAATCAAAAAAAGAACAACGTATATAATCGATACGGCAAACCATGATGTCAGCAGCATACGAGGCTGCTCAACCGCATAATGTCTTCTATACTTTTCAGCCCTCTCATGCCTTAATTCCTCACTGTCATAGAACTCATCATATTCATCACCTGTTTTGTCTTTAGCAAAATAGTAATTCATATCCTCATCATGAGTAACAATTTCCCAGCCTGACTGTGCCGCAATATCAAATGCCATCTGCCTTGCCGTAAGCTCACCTTTTTGTGGATTGGCAGATAAGCCAAATCTGTCAATCTCAAATACCTTCTGGCATGGTTCTACCTTCTTAAAATGGTAAAAGATT
>JAGAJD010000039.1 GCA_017626275.1 Lachnospira sp. | reverse complement strand
TGGGAATTGAAAGCATAGCTCTTGGTTTTGTAGCAGGTTTTACAGGTGAGGCAATTGAAAACGGTGTAAGAAATATGGGCGTGGTTACTGATTTTATACATCTGGACAAGGGCCTTAGCCGAATCAACGTAAAGATAAAATCAAAGGAGGAGACAGATATTAATGCGAAAGGACCGGATATAAGCAGTAAAGAGCTGGAGATGCTGTATTCAAAGATTGATTGTATACAGGATGAAGATACGCTTGTTCTGGCAGGTGCTGTACCGGATACGCTGCCGTCGGATGTGTATGAGCAGATAATGGAGCGTTTGAAGCAAAAGAAAATTAATGTTGTTGTTGATGCAACGAAAGAACTGCTTCTCAATGTATTAAAGTATTATCCGTTTCTGATAAAACCTAACAATTATGAACTGGGAGAGATGTTTGATACAGTATGCAAAAGCGAAACGGATATTATTAAATATGCAAAAGAGCTTCAACGTCTTGGGGCCCGCAATGTTCTGGTATCAATGGCAGGTGACGGAGCAATACTTATAGCAGAGGACGGAGGCATCCATAAAATCGGCGTACCGAAGGGAACGGTAGTCAATTCTGTTGGGGCAGGTGATTCAATGGTAGCAGGATTTCTTGCAGGATACATTTCGGAACACAATTATGAGAAGGCATTAAAGCTTGGAACAGCGGCAGGCAGTGCAACCGCATTCTCGCAGGGCCTTGCGGAGCGCACACTGGTGGAGAAACTGTTGAAACAGCTTGGATGAGTAAGTGTTACATGGGGTGCTGAATAAATGTAAAGGAGAGGATTCTATGAGAATTACAGAGCTATTAAAAGAAGAAGGAATTGAACTCGGCGTAGTTGTAAATTCAAAAGCCGAAGCAATAGATTTTCTTGTAAACTTACAGGAAAAAGCCGGAAATATTACTGATAAAGAACTGTATAAGGCAGACATAATGGCAAGAGAAGAAAACGGTTCAACTGCGGTTGGGGACGGAATTGCAATCCCTCATGCGAAAAGTGCGGCAGTTAAAAGACCGGGACTTGCGGCAATGACTGTGCCCGCAGGAGTTGATTATGATTCTCTTGACGGACAGGCATCGAATCTTATATTCATGATTGCCGCACCGAAAGATGGAGGCGATGTTCATCTGGAAGTGCTTTCAAGGCTTATGGTGCTTCTTATGGATGAGGATTTCCGCAGTAAATTATTGCAGGCTGATAATAAGCAGGACTTTTTGAAAGCGATTGACAATGCTGAAATTGCTAAATTTGGTGATGAGGTTTCAGTAAAAAAAGACAGTATTTCAGATGAAAGTAAAAAATCCGGTTACAGAGTGCTTGCTGTAACTGCATGCCCGACAGGAATCGCACATACCTATATGGCAGCCGAGGCTTTAGAGAAGGCAGGGAACGCATTGGGAGTTGCACTTAAGGCTGAGACTAATGGTTCAGGCGGCGCAAAAAATGTGTTGACAGATGAAGAAATTGCCGCATGTGACGGAATTATTATTGCGGCGGATAAGAATGTAGAGACTGCAAGATTCGATGGAAAGCCTGTGCTTTTTGTAAAGGTATCTGATGGAATCCACAAGCCGGAGGAACTGATTAACAAGATTATCAATAAAGAGGTTCCCGTATACCACGAGGAAAGAGCGGGAAATACTTCTTCAGGTAAAGATGAAGGGGCAGGACATAAGATATACAAGCATCTTATGAATGGCGTATCACATATGCTTCCGTTCGTAATCGGCGGAGGAATAATGATTGCTCTGGCATTCCTGCTGGATGATTACGCAATTAATCCGGCTAATTTCGGTATGAATACGCCGGCGGCAGCATTCTTTAAGACGGTAGGTGGTGCTGCATTTGGCTTTATGCTTCCTATACTTGCAGCATATATTGCATCTTCAATTGCAGACAGACCGGGTCTTGCTCCGGGTTTTGCAGGCGGTGTGATTGCTATGAACGGAACGAATTTTACAGGCCTCGCAACAGGAGACACAAGCGGTATATCAGGTGGCTTCCTTGCAGCATTGCTTGCAGGCTTTGTGGCAGGATATGTTGTAAAGTTCCTTGAGAAGATTACCGAGAAGCTTCCTAAGAGTATGGATGGTATCAGACCGATGCTTATATATCCGCTTGGTGGTATTCTCATTATTGGTGCATTTATGTGTGCAATTAATCCTGCAATGGGATGGATTAACACTGCAATCAGTAACTGGCTTAACGGAATGGGAGATACATCAAGAATTCTGCTTGGAATAATAGTTGCAGGAATGATGAGTGTAGATATGGGCGGTCCGGTTAACAAAGCGGCGTATGTGTTTGGCACGGCATCTCTTGCAAGCGGCAATTACGATATTATGGCAGCAGTAATGATTGGCGGTATGGTACCTCCAATTGCAATTGCTCTTTCTACAACATTCTTTAAGAAAAAGTGGTCGGCTGAAGACCGCAGAAACGGAATTGTGAATTATATAATGGGGCTGTGCTTTATTTCTGAAGGTGCAATTCCATATGCGGCAAAAGACCCAATCAGAGTCATTCCAAGCTGCATTATAGGTTCAGCAGTGTCAGGTGCGTTGTCAATGGTGTTTAACTGTACTTTAAGGGCACCGCATGGTGGAATATTTGTATTCCCTGTTGTAGGAAATCCAATTCTTTATCTGGTTGCACTTGCAGCCGGAAGTATAGTTGGAGCAGTTATACTTTCATTGTTAAAGAAAAATATATCAGATAATTAATTAAATCGGAGGGAACTATGGTATCTAAAACATTATCAGTAATTAACGGACAGGGATTTCATATGAGACCGGCATCCGTATTTTCAAAGGAAATGTTAAAGTTTAACAGTAATGTAACAATAATATTTGAGGGCAAAAAAATTAACGCAAAGAGTGTGATGAACATAATTGCAGGCTGCATAAAATGTGGTTCGGAAATCACAGTTGAGTGTGAAGGAGAAGATGAGCAGGCAGCACTTGATAAGGCTGTGGAGCTGATTGAATCAGGCTTTGGAGAATAATCTCAGGAAATGGGAGGGCAGAGTCATGAATAGAGGAATAGGAGTATCCAAAGGATATGGCGTAGGCAGGATAGTTGTAATTAATAATGATATGCCGTCATATGAAGATGTACAGATAGCAGATACCGATAAAGAGAAAGAGCGTTTTAAAAAAGCTATTGAGCTGTTTATAGAGAAAACAACAGCAATGGCAGAAAAAATGAGAAACAGTGTAGGAGAACATAACGCAGCAATTCTCGAAGGTCACATAACAATGATTTCAGACCCGTTCATGCAGGAGACAATCCTTGACAAGATAAATGAGGGTGAATGTGCAGAGAAGGCACTTGATGATGTCTGTACAATGTTTATTGACATGTTTTCTCAGACCGGTGATGAACTTACTGTACAAAGGGCAACAGACATATCGGATATACGTGTCCGCATTTTAAAAATACTGACCGGTACGCCGGATATCAGTATAGGTGATGTGCCAAAAGGAACGGTTATTGTTGCAAAAGACCTTACACCCTCAATGACGGCAGGAATTGTCAGGGAAAATGTAGAGGGAATATTGACAGAAACCGGAGGTAAAACCTCACATTCGGCAATACTTGCAAGGGCACTTGAAATCCCTTGTGTGCTCAGTATTGAAAACATTACGTCACTTGTACAAAACGGAATGGAAGCGGTGGTTGACGGTAATGCAGGAATCGCGATACTTGAGCCGGATGAAGATACAGTCAAAGAATACAAGGAGAAAAAGGAAAAATACATTGCAGAAAAGGAAGCTCTGAAAGTATATAAGGGTAAGGAAACATTAACCGGGGATAACCAAAAGGTATTGCTGTACTGCAATATCGGAAAACCGGATGATGTAAAGAATGTGCTTGAATATGATGGCGAAGGGATTGGCTTGTTCCGCACAGAATTTCTCTTCATGGAAAGTGACAGGCTTCCTGATGAGGAGGCGCAGTTTGAGGCGTATAAGATTGTTGCCAAAGCCATGAATGGGAAAGATGTTATCATAAGGACACTTGATGTAGGCGGAGATAAGGAAATTGCTTATCTTGGAATGGAAAAGGAGGAAAATCCGTTCTTAGGTTTCAGGGCAGTGCGTTTCTGTCTTCAAAGAGAGGATGTGTATCGTCCGCAACTGAGGGCTCTGCTTCGTGCAAGTGCATTTGGCAATATAAAAATAATGGTGCCTTTAGTTACCTGTGTGGATGAAATACGCGCAGTCAAAGCTCTTGTTCAGGATATTAAGAAAGAACTGGATGAG